>JBHHTZ010000458.1:0-3900 GCA_046753605.1 Anaerolineae bacterium | reverse complement strand
AGAGCAAATAGAGCATTTCACGTGATGGGCCGGGCTGACGACGCTCAGTGGAAGTTGTTAACTGCTTATTACTTCACGCGATGAGTGGCAATAGCGGCTAGTAGTCGGCATCCCCCCTCCTTAGCAACGGGGCTCGACTGCCATAAAACAGAAGCCCACCGGCTAGATCTCGCGCGGCGGGCAGGTTCATGAATCGGGTTTCGGGATCTTCTGCAGAACCAGCCGGCCAAGGTTCACGAATCTGGCCGGCTACATTGTAGCACAAACCACAGAGCACTGCAACATCCATCTGCTGGTGGTGGCTCCCACCTGTTCAGACGCCTACGCCCATAACAGGATTCTGCACCTTCTCACAACAGCGACGGTCAAGATGGGCGGCGTAGGACTTGGCTGGGTGGCAGTGCCGCAGTCGGGGCATCGATCTTCGCTCATTCACCCTTCATTCTCCTGACCTCTGCCACGATCTCGCGATGCGCCGGCACGTTCTCCAGGAATGACCGCCGTAGTCGGCTGTCGTCGATTTTGGATGCTTGTTCTTGCAGCACGGCGTGAGCAGTCTCCAGAACCTCTTCGGCTCGGGCATCCTGATTGGCGCACAGGACGCGGTAGCAGGTCAGGTAGACCTGAAGGGGGTCGACTGTGCCCTCCAGACCATGTCCTGAGGCCTCTCCCGAGCTTGTCGAGGGACCCGTCGAAGGGCCATGTCCTCGGTCAATCGAAGGAGTATTGATCTCCATGTGGGCCAGGATCTCCTCGACCTGGGCCTGTGCCTGGGTCAGGTCATCCTGAGCCAGGGAAACGCGGGCCAGGCCGGCCAGCGACTCCATAGCCAGGTTCGGCTGACCCAGCTCCCGGCGCAGGGCCTGGGCTTGCCAGTAGGCCGTGGCGGCCTCCGCCAGATGCCCCAAACCCATCAGGGCGTGACCCAGGTGGGTCAGCGCGTATCCCTGAAGGTTGCGCTCGCCCAGTTCCTGGGCGATATCGAGCGCCTGCTGGCTGAATCGTCGGGCAGCGTCATCGTCGCCCTGGCGATGGGCCAGCAGGCCGAGATTGGAAAACGCCAGGCCCTCGCACTGGCGGTCGCTAATCTCCTGGAACACGCGCAGGGCCTGCCGGTAGCAACTCGCAGCTCGGCCATAGTCGCCCTGTCGATTGAAGAGCAGGCCGAGGTTTCCCAGGGCCATGCCCTCGCCACGCCGGCCGCCGATTTCCCGATACCGGCGCAGGGCCTGCTCGTAGTAAGCCCTGGCCCGACGGTAGTCCGCCTGGTTGAAGCAGACAACGCCAAGGTTGCCCAGGCTGTCTGCTTCCACGTGGTGTAGTGACGCTGCTCTGGCCAGGGACAGAGCCTGCTCAAACTGCCGGCGAGCTGAATCATACTCTCCCTGGTGCCAGAGCGCCCGCCCCCACTGGAGATAACCTTCCGCCTCGAGGCGAACCGCCTGGGTGGTTCGAGCCACGTCTGCACTGAGCTTCGTCGCTTGTCCTGAGCCCCGTCGAGGGGATGTGTCAATGGCGAGCTGGGCGGCCGCTATCGCTTGATCGTACGCTCCCCGCCGGCTGAGAAAGCGAGCCTGCTGTGTGAGCAGCCGGCTCAGAAGGACCTGCTCATCTCGTCCTGGCGCAGCGCTGATGTCTGCAAGCGCCTGTACCCGGTCCACCGCCATCCTGATCAGCCTTTCGCCGTGCTGGAAAGGGCCGGCGAGCAGGTAGAAGTGCGACAAGCCACCTAGGCTTCGCCCCATCTCCTCAAGCCTGGCCTGCTCCACGGCCCAGCGCCACGCTGCCCGCACGTTTGCCATCTCCGCCTTGAGGGTCGCCAGGGCCTCGGCCGCGCCGGCCCTGACGAGATCAGCCTCCTGTCGCTGCAAGAACGTAGCGTAGTACGCACAATGCCGGTCGCGCGTCGCAATCTGCACGTCGGGTACAGCAGCCAACTTCTCGGCCGCATACTGACGCAGCAGTTCGTGCATTTCATACCGCCCGGATGGCAGCAGTCGCAGCAGCGATTTACCCACCAGCGAAGGGAGCCAGTGATCAGTGATCTGTGAACAGTGATCAGTAATCAGTGAACGGTGATCGGTTTGACCACTGATGACTGATGACTGATTACTGATCACTGGTAACTGATCACTGATCACTGCCAGTGCTGCCTCGCGGGTGAACCCGCTGCGAAAAACAGACAATTGAGCAAATACCAGGCGTTCCTCTTCTGTCAGGGCCTGCCAGGTGTGGTCAAAGACGGCGCGCAGGCTGCGATGGCGCGCCGGCAGGTGGCGCACAGCGGTTGCGGAAAAACTCAGATCGTGGGTGATTTCAGTTACAATGCTGTCCATGGACAGGCTGCCTACCCAGGCGGCCGCCAGTTCCACCGCCAGGGGCATACCTTCGACTGCCTGACAGATGTGGACCACGCCCCTTTCGGTCTCCCCCTCCAGTTCAAAGCCAGGGTGTGAACGTTGCGCACAGGTCTGAAACAAGCGCACTGCATCGTACGCCTGGCTTTCCCCGCGCCCCATCGTTGTCGCGTCTCCCTCTGGATATGGCAGCCCTGCCAGCGGTAACAGCCACTCCCAGTGAACATTGAGGCGCTCGCGCGATGTCACCAGCAGTTTGATACCCTTCGCCTGTTCCAGCAATTCCAGGAGAAATGTGGCGCCGTCGTGCAACTGCTCGAAGTTGTCGAGCAGGAGCAGCTTTTCCTGCCGGCGCAGATGATCGATGAGTTGCCGGCCTGGCTCCTCCGACCCGTGGAACGATAGTCCGAGGGCGTCGGCGATAGCGGGGATCAGGGACTCGGATGCCTCAATCCCTGCCAACGGTACATAAGTGACCCCATTCAAGAACAGCCTGGCCCGTTCGCCGGCCACCGCCCGCGCAGCTTGGATAGCCAGGCGCGTTTTGCCGATACCCCCAGGGCCGACGATGGTCAGCAATCGACAGTCGGGGTTGACGAGCAGATCGGCTACTCTCGCCAGCTCTTTCTGGCGACCGATAAAAGGGGTCGCCTGCGGAGGCAAGTTGTGTCGCGGCCCGGCCCGGATCAAGCGGATGCGTTCGTACAGTTTATCGGTTTCCCGATCCGGCTCGACCTTCAGTTCCTCGGCCAGTGCGCGCCGGCAGGTCTGATACTGGGCTAACGCGGCCGAAGTCTCGCCGCCGCGAGCCAGGATGTCCATCAGTTGCCGGTGGGCTTCCTCGCGCCAGGGTTCCAGCTCCAACTGGCGTGTGGCATACACCCGCCCTCGCTCCAGTTCGCCCCGCCGGCGGTGGTGCTCTGCCAGATGGTAGAGCACAGGCAGTACTTGGCGGTGAAACTCCTCCCGTTTCAGCAGCGCCCATTCCGAAAAGGCCAGGCAGTCGTCCAGGAAGAACCCCTGCAGGAAGTCGCCGCGATAGAGCGCCGCTGCCTCTGCCAGGCGCTCCGCACAGGCTGCGCAGGTCTCCATCCGGCGGTGGTCATGGCTTCGGCTGCCGGCGATGAGATCGGCGAAGGCGACTGCGTCCACCCAGATGGCAGCCGGTCTCACCTGAATCGTCTCGCGGGTGATGCGGAAGTAGGCCGACTCGGTCTCCAGGTCGTCCAGGGCATCGCGCAGCCGGTGGAGGGTCAGTCGCAGGTTCTTGCGAGCCGTTCTGTCGGGCACGTCGGGCCAGAACAGGCCGGCCAGGGCGTCGCGCCGGTGAGGCCCATCGGCTTCCACGGCCAGGTAAGCCAGCAGGGCGCGCACCTTGTCGGACCGGAACTCAGTGATCGGTTCCTCATCAAGGGTGATGTGGTAGGGGCCCAGGAGGCAGAGTGAGAGTCGCTTCATGATTTGCTTACATTATAGAGGCTTTGGGAGCGCGTTTCAAGCCGACGAATGAATGCGCCGGCTGATCGATGGATGTTTAGAAAGG
>JBHHTZ010000457.1:0-3901 GCA_046753605.1 Anaerolineae bacterium | reverse complement strand
TCAGGACGTCGCTCAGGATGCTACCTTCTACGCTTTATGTTAATGTGCCATTGTCAAGCTGCAAAACCGGTTGAATCCTCACGGATCACGCATCCCGGATCACGTTTCGATGTAATACGACAGCCCCAAAGTTCATCAAATACGAGTGTAAATCGGACAGCACGAGGGAAGAAGTTGTGAATAGGCAGGGAGTTTGTCGTGAGTAGGGCAATTCAACGTGACATCTTGCTGGGGGCGCTGGCCGGCCTGGCGGGGGGCATCGTCTTCGGCCTGGCCATGCACCGGCTGGGCATGTTGGTCTCCATCGCCGGCCTGGTCGGCTCATCGGTTCTGGGCGTGGGCTGGGGTCTACACCTGCTTATCAGCGCGGTCATCGGCTCCGTTTTTGGGGCGCTCTTCCGCTATCTACCCGGCGGACATGCCGCCAGCCTGACGGGCGGTGTGATCTACGGCTTCCTCTGGTGGCTGCTGGGACCGCTCACGCTGATGCCGGCCCTCATGCGGCAGCCGGTGGTGTGGTCGCTGGTTCAGGCTCAGGCCACTTTTCCATCACTGGTGGGCCACCTGTTCTACGGAGCTGTGACCGGGCTCACGTTTCACCTTCTGGCCACGCTGCACAACACGCGGCTGCGCCCGGGCTGGCTGGATGCCGTGCCTGGTCTGGGGATCGGGCCATCTCGTCCAACCCAGCGCATTGTCATTCTGGGCGGCGGGTTCGCCGGCCTGGCCGTGGCGCAGCGCCTGAACCAGGTGTTCGCCCGCGACCGCAGCATCGACGTTCTGCTGATCAGCGAGAGCAACTACCTGTTGTTCACACCCATGCTGGCCGAGGTGGCCTCCAGCAGCCTCGAAGGGCGGCACATCAGCAGCCCCATGCGGGCCTTCTTCCCGGCCGCAGCCTCCGAGCCACGAGCGCAGGACGGGGGGTCGATGGGTCTGGGGAGAAGGCTGTTGCGCCGGCAGCGCGTTCGATTTCAGCGGGCCTACGTGGTGGGCATCAACCCTGAGCGCCAGACGGTCACGGTCGTGGGATGCGAGGGTTGTGCCTGGCAGGAAATCCCCTACGATCACCTGGTGCTGACGCTGGGCGGCCGGCCTCACTTCTTCGGGCTGCCGGGCATCGAGGAAAACGCCTTCACCCTGAAGTCTCTGGAAGACGCCGAGCGGCTGCGCGACCACGTCATCGGCCAGTTCGAGCGCGCCGACGCCATCGACGATCCCCGGGAGCGCCGGCGGCTGCTGACCTTCGTCGTGGCCGGCGGTGGCTTCTCCGGCGTGGAGACCATCGCTGAACTGGCGGACTTCGCCGGCAGCGTGCTGCGCTACTACCCCACCATCCGTCCCGCAGAGACCCGCTTCATCCTGATCCACGCGCTGGACCACATCCTGCCTGAGATCGGCCCAGAGTTGGCTGAGTACGCTTTGCAGAAACTCCAATCGCGGGGTATCGAATTCGAGCTGGACATGCGCGTCACGCGTGCCACCCAGGGCAGAGTCTTTTTGCGCGACGGTCGCTCGATTCCAACGAACACACTGGTCTGGACGGCCGGCAACCAGCCCAACCCCCTGCTGCGAGAGCTGCGCTGCGAGCTGGACCGGAGCGGCGCAGTGGTGGTGGACGAGACACTGCGAGCGACGGACACCACCAACGTGTGGGCCGCCGGCGACTGCGCCCACGTGCCCGACCCCCACACCGGCCAACCCTACCCCCCGACCGCCCAGCACGCACTGCGCCAGGGCAAAGCGCTGGCAGACAACATCGCTGCCCTGCTGCGCAACAGGCCACTCAAACCGCTCCGTTTCCGCACGCTGGGTACGCTGGTGGCGCTGGGCCATCGCACCGCCGTGGCCGAAATTCGCGGCCGGCAATTCTCTGGCCTGCTGGCCTGGCTGATGTGGCGCGCGGTCTATTGGAGCAAGCTGCCCGGCGCCGAGAAGAAGATTCGCGTCTTCCTGGACTGGACGATCGACCTCTTCTTCCCGCGCGACATCGTTCAGACCCGGCGGCTGACGACCAGGCCACAGCCGCTCCATCTGTCAGAAATTCAGCCGGAAGTTCGCGCCGAGGTTGAGGAGGTGTTGGGATGACGGCCACAGTTGCGCAGGAAGGCCGGTTTCTTGAAGATGAGGCACGATCGGTGGTGGCCGGCGCGCTGGCCGGCATGATGGGCGGGCTGTTCTTTGGCGAGGCCCTGGCTTACCACGGCCAGTTGCCGTTGGTGGCTGGTCTGGTTGGCGCCGACAACCCCTGGGTGGGATTTATCATCCACATGGCGGTGGCAGCCGTGGTAGGGGCAAGCTTCGGGCTGTTCGTGGCGCGTCATCAGCTCTCCTGCGGGGCCGGCCTGGCGTGGGGAGCCGCGTATGGGTTGATGTGGTGGCTCCTGGGCTGGTTGACGCTGCTGCCGCTGCTGCTGGGACAGCCGCTGTGGTGGTCGGCCGGCGCGGCGCGACAGACGTTTCCCGACCTGATCGGCCACCTGGTGTACGGCGGCGTGCTGGGGGCGGCGCTGACGATGGTTCGTCCCGCCCTGGCCGGCACGCTGGTCTGGCCAACGCGCCAGCGCCTGGTGGGGCCGGCGCTCAAGGGGGCGCTGGCCGGCTTTGTGGTGGAGGCGGTTTTCGGGGCCGGCATGACTGCGCTGGGCATGACGTCGCTGATCGCTCACCTGGTGGGCGCGGAGCCGGCGATGGCCGGCCTGTGGCCTTTCGAGGGCCTGGGTATCGTCGTGGGCGCCGGCTACGGTCTGCTCTTCGGTCGCAGCGAGGGCAGCGCCGGGCGCGCCCTGGGGAGCGGATTGGGCTACGGTTTCGTCTGGTGGGTGGTGGGTCCACTAACGATTATGCCGCTGTGGTTGAACCTGGGCCTGCCGTGGTCGCTGGCGGCCGCCCACCCGGCCTTCGCTCTGCTCGTGGGCTACATGCTGTTCGGCAGCTTCACCGCGCTCACGTACCACGGGCTGGACAATCTGCTGCGGGCGTTGTTTTCGGACGGTGTGGGTCTGCCGTTCGTGGAAGAGGGGATAGGCACGCAGTCCCTGCGTGCCATCGGGCGGGGTGTGCTGGGCAGCATGGCCGGCGGCCTGGCCTTCACGGTGGTGATGCTGCACGTCGGTATGCTGCCTCGGATCGCTGGACTGGCCGGCGTGACCTCTCCGGCAGTCGGTTTCATCGTTCACATGACCATCAGCTCCATCATCGGCGCCGCGTACGGGCTGCTGTTTCGGCGGGAGAGCTACTCTTTGGGGGCGGCGGCCGGCTGGGGCGTGGTGTACGGGCTGTTCTGGTGGGCGCTGGGCGGGCTGACGCTGTTTCCGGTCTTTCTGGGAGGCAAACCACAGTGGGAGCTGGCGCTGGCCGGCCAGACCTTCCCCTCGCTGATGGGCCACATCGGTTACGGCGTTGTCACGGCGATGGCGTACTACGCGCTGGCGGAGCGCCACAGCCGCTGGTGGGCCGGCGACCGCGAGGCGACGCCGGCGGAGCGGGACGCATGGCGGGGGGAGCAGGCAGCAACGGCGGGGCCGGCGCTGTGGGCGCTGTCGGTGGTGATGGTGATCGCGCTGGTGGTGTTGTTTGGCCAGTAGGCGGAGCCGGTGTAGCTAGTCTAGGGGACTGCGCACCGCCAACCCTCCTCAATGCGTGTCTCTTCCCTTCGACGGGATCAGTACAGGCCTGGTAAAGCAGCTTCCTGGGACGTTTTTTCTTCCTCCGTGGCTATTGATTTCCGAGACGTTTTCATGTATACTATCGGTGGATCTGATCACGTACAATTGCACTCATTCTCCCCGGGTGTGGCAATCATCTTGCATATCAAAGGTATTGATGTTTCTGAGGACACGATCACCGCTCATCTCACCGATGGACGTTCAATCAGTGTGCCCTTAGTTCGGTCATGGCG
>JBHHTZ010000456.1:0-3902 GCA_046753605.1 Anaerolineae bacterium | reverse complement strand
TCTTCACGGTGGTTGCCGGATGAATTCTTGAAACTTCATAATCCGACCAGTCTGCCAGCAGGCAAGACAGGCATCGGACACAGTCTGCTCAACTTTACATAGAATGGCCAATAGTGTCATGAAGTGCCCGTGCGAGCGCCGGCTGAGATGCAACGCGCTATTACCGGATTATTTTCTCAAAGCTCCATGATTCGCGGCAACCTTTGCGAAGGCTTCGTCCTGAGGCTCAGGCCGAAGGGTTACAAAAAGCCTTGCCAATAGGACCGTCCTCGGCTTGCGAGGACGCCGCCGGCCCAGAATCTCCTCGTGAACCGTTCGGCTGAGCTCACGACGAAGCCTCGCAAGGATTCGTATGCCTGTAGCAGTCGAAAAGCTTGCTTTTTGCCCCAACTTCCAGTATCATTGCCTGCGGTGATGGAATCGAAAGTTGCGTACTGAGGAGAATGACGTATTGCGGGCGCTGATCACGGGAATCGCCGGCTTTGCCGGCAGCCATCTGGCCGAGTACCTCCTGGCGGAGACAGACTGGGAGGTCTGGGGGACAATCCACCACACCGAACACAACGTCCGCCACCTGCGGGACCAGGTTAACTTGCGCTACGTTGATCTGCGGGCGCCGGCCGAGGTGACAGACCTGCTCCGAGAGGTGCGACCAGATCGTGTCTACCATCTGGCCGGCCAGTCCTACGTGCCGGCCTCGTGGGATGATCCCTGGCAAACCTTTGAAACCAACGTGCGCAGTCAAGTCAACCTGATAGAGGCCATCCTGACAGCCGGCCTGACACCCAGGGTGCTCATTGTGGCCTCGGACCAGGAGTATGGCGCCATCACACCGGATGATTTGCCACTTGACGAGCAAACGCCGCTGCGGCCGGCCAGCCCGTACGCCGTCAGCAAGGTAGCCCAGGACATGCTGGGCTTGCAGTATCATCTGAACTACGACCTTTTCGTCGTGCGTGTCCGGCCATTCAACCACATCGGACCTCGACAGCGGTCGGAGTTTGTCGCGCCGGCCTTTGCGCGGCAACTGGCCGAGATCGAGGCCGGCCTGCGACCGCCGGTGGTGCGGGTGGGCAACCTGGACGCACGGCGCGATTTCACGGACGTGCGCGACATGGTGCACGCGTACTCCCTGGCGCTGGAGCGGGGCGAGGCCGGCGCGGTCTACAACATCGGAGCCGGCCGGGCTCACTCCATCCGCGAACTCCTGGACATCTTGCTCGATCTCAGCACCGCCCAGGTGACGGTGGAACGAGACCCGACGCGGATGCGTCCGTCGGATGTGCCCGAGGTCATCTGTGACGCTGCGAAGTTCTGCACGCAGACCGGTTGGGCGCCGCAGGTCCCCTTCCACGAGAGTCTGCGCAGCGTGCTGAACTACTGGCGTCAACGCGTCCAAGCTCGCACTGAGCTCAGCCGAAGTGAAGGAGTTACGTCACATGCCTAAGGCGTTGGTGACTGGCATTACCGGCCAGGACGGATCATATCTGGCCGAGTATCTGCTGGAGATTGGATACGAGGTCGTCGGCATGGTGCGGCGGTCCAGCACTGTGAACTTCGACCGCATTCGGTACATTCAGGACCGGGTCACGCTGGTCCAGGGTGACTTGCTGGACCAGGTGTCATTGATCGGCATTTTGGCGGAGCATCGGCCCGACGAAGTGTATAACCTGGCAGCGCAATCTTTCGTGCCAACCTCGTGGAAGCAACCGGTGTTTACCGGTGAGGCGACCGCGCTGGGTGTTACCCGGTTGCTGGACGCTGTCCGCACAGTGAACCCAGAGACGAAATTCTACCAGGCATCTAGCTCGGAAATGTTTGGCAAAGTTCGTGAGGTGCCACAAAACGAAAACACGCCGTTCTATCCACGCAGCCCTTATGGCGTGGCCAAGGTCTACGGCCACTGGATCACGGTGAACTACCGCGAGTCTTACGACCTCTTTGCTGTCTCAGGAATACTGTTCAACCACGAATCGAAACGCCGCGGGTTGGAGTTCGTGACCCGCAAGGTGACCTACAACGCTGCGCGGATCAAGCTCGGCCTGACGGACCGGCTGGGGCTGGGTAATCTGGACAGCCAACGAGACTGGGGTTGGACCCCCGACTACGTGCGTGCCATGTGGCTCATGCTTCAGCAGGATGAGACGCAGGATTTCGTCATTGCGACCGGCAAGACCCATTCGGTACGCCGGCTGTGTGAGGTCGCCTTCGGCGCGCTGGGCCTGAATTGGGAGGACTACGTATACGTCGATCCCCGGAACATCCGGCCGGCTGATGTGGACATGCTGGTCGGCGATGCGACCAAGGCCAAACAGGTGCTGGGCTGGGAGCCCACGGTGAGCTTCGAAGAGATGATACGCCGGATGGCTGAGGCGGATTTGGAGTTGCTGCGCACAGACCCGCACCGCATCTACGCTTGACTTTGACTACGCGGAGGCAATTGAGGCATGACCAAAACCATCAAGTTCGGCACTGATGGCTGGCGCGGCATGATCGCCGAGGACTACACGTTCGACAACGTTCGGCGTGTGGCGCAGGCCGTTGCCGAGTACTTCCGTGATGAGGCCGGCGCAGCCGAGCGGGGCGTGATCGTTGGCTATGACCGGCGCTTCGGCTCCGAGCATTTTGCCGCTGCCACCGCCGAGGTATTGGCCGGCAACGGCATCCACGTCTTCCTGACACCCGACGCCACTCCGACGCCGGTTATCTCCTACGCCGTGCTGGCGCAGCAGGCCGCCGGCGCTGTCAACATCACCGCCAGCCACAACCCGCCGACGGATAACGGCTTCAAGGTTCGCGATCACTGGGGCGCGGCCGTCGCGCCCGACGGCCTGAAGCGGATCGAGGCCCGGATTCCCGACGCGGTGAAAGACGTCAGACGCCTGTCGCTGGAAGCAGCCAAGGCCCAGGGGCTGGTCGAGACCTTCGACCCCGCGCCGGCCTACTTCGAGTACGTCAAGCGCCACCTGGACCTGGAGCCGATCAGACAGGCCGGCCTCAGCATCGTCTACGACGCCATGTGGGGCAATGGCGCCGGCTGGTTCGACCGTCTGCTCGACGGGGGCTCGACCACGCTGCACACCATCCACGGCGACCGCAACCCCATCTTCCCCGAGATGCGCCGGCCCGAGCCGATTCCCCCGAACATCGACGTGCTGCTCAAGACCGTGGTGGACCGCGGGGCGGACGCCGGCATTGCCACTGATGGCGACGCCGACCGGGTTGGCTTCGCGGACGAGAAGGGCAGCTTCGTCGATCAACTTCGAGTGTTCGGACTGCTGGCCATGTACGTGCTGCGCGTGCGCGGGCAGCGCGGCCCCATCGTCAAGACGCTCTCAACGACGTCGATGCTGAACAAGCTGGGCCGGCAATTCGGGGTCGATGTACACGAAACTGGGGTCGGCTTCAAGTACGTCGGGCCGAAGATGGTGGAGACCGATGCCATGCTCGGTGGCGAGGAGAGCGGAGGCTTCGCCTTCCGCGGGCTGCCAGAGCGGGATGGCATCCTGGTCAACCTGGCCCTGCTGGACCTGATGGTGCAGATGGACAAGCGCCCGTCCGAGCTGGTTGAGACACTGTTCGAGATGGTGGGACCACACTTCTACGATCGCGTCGACGTGCGTTTCCCAACTGAGGATCGCCCGGTAGTGCGGAAACGGCTGGAAGAAGCCCGGCCCGGGGAACTGGCGGGGGTCAAAGTCCACGACATCAACACGACGGACGGCTTCAAATACGAACTCGGCGATGACGGCTGGTTGCTAATCCGTTTCTCCGGCACAGAGCCGCTCATCCGTGTGTATACCGAGACAACGCACCAAGATAGCGTGCAAGCTCTGCTGCGGGCCGGCCTGGCGTTGGCCGGCCTTGAGCCGCCGGAGAACTGACAGTGAACAGTAATCAGT
>JBHHTZ010000455.1:0-3908 GCA_046753605.1 Anaerolineae bacterium | reverse complement strand
GCACAGGTGTCGCGGTCGATCTGATAGCGGACGCGAGCCCCGATGCTGGTCGGCAGGGTGGTGGTGCAGCCGCCCCTTCGGCCATGCTCAGGGCAGGCTCTTGGGCCACTGCTTGTGATCGATGGGACACACCTGGCCCATCTCCTCCGGAAAGAGCAGTGGGCAGACCTGCCGGCCCTGCTCGTCAGGCGGAGGCCGCCGGCGCCAGGGCAGCCACCAACTCGAGCTTCTTGTCGCCGGCGCCGGAGTGTGATACAATATCCCCACAGCCCGTATCTCGTATCCCGCATCCCGCATCCCGCATCCCGCATCCCGTATCCCGCATCCCGAGGGCGACACGATGAACTACATCCGTTGGTTTCAAGAAGTTGGCGCCGGCAACGTGGACCTGGTCGGCGGCAAGGGGGCGAACCTGGGGGAGATGGCCGCCGCCGGCCTGCCCGTGCCGCCCGGATTCTGCCTTACCGCCGCAGCCTACCGCGACTTCATCCAGGCGACAGGACTGGACGCGACCATTCGCAGCATCCTGGCCGAGACCCGCCAGGACGAGCCGGCCAACGTAGAGGCCAAGACAGCGCGCATCCGCGACCTCATCACCGCGCAGGATGTGCCGGCGGCCATGGTCCAGCAAATTCTGGACGCTTACCATCGTCTGGGTGAGGAACTCGGAACGTCGGACGCTGAGGCTGTACCCGTGGCCGTTCGCTCCTCCGCTACAGCCGAAGACCTGCCCACCGCCTCCTTCGCCGGCCAGCAGGACACCTACCTCAACGTTCGCGGGACCGAGGACCTGCTCGATCACGTCAGGCGATGCTGGGCCTCGCTGTGGACGGCGCGGGCGGTCACCTACCGCAGCCGGCAGGGCTTCGACCATCACCAGGTGCATCTGGCGGTGGTGGTGCAGGCCATGATCGAGGCCCAGGTCTCCGGCATCATGTTCACCGCCAACCCCATCACCGGCAACCGCGACGAGGCTGTCATCAACGCCTCCTGGGGCCTGGGGGAGGCCATCGTCTCCGGCCTGGTGACACCCGACACCTTCACCGTTCGCAAGAGCGACGGCCGTATCCTCTCCTGGGAGCTTGGGGCCAAGGAGTGCATCATTGAGTATGCGAAGGATGGGGGCGCCGTGGAGCGGGAGACGCCGGCCCGGCGGCGGGAGATGCCGGCCCTCTCCGACGAGCAGATCGCCGAGTTGGTAGCGTTCGGCCAGCAGATCGAAACTCACTACGGGACACCGCAGGATATCGAGTGGGCCTATGCCAACGGGCGCTTCTACGCCTTGCAAGCACGCCCCATCACCACCCTGGTGCAGCCGGCAGCGCCGCCGGCCGGGGAGGCGGAATACAACCGCACCATGTTCGTAGAAATCTTCCCTGATCCGCTCTCCCCCCTGTTCCTCTCGGTGATTCGACCCCTCTTCCAGGGTATGCTCGACTTCACGTTCGAGGCGCTGGGCTTCCGGCCCCCGCGCGACATGGAAGCTGTTGGCGTGTTCTACAACCAGCCCTACTTCAACCGCAACTACATCGCGGCGACCTTGCGGCCCCTGTCGCCTTCGGTGCGCGAGGGCCTGGTCTCCGAGATTGTCAACCCTTTCGGGCGTCACCAACAGAGAGTGCGGGCCGAGCTTTCGCCTGGATATCTGAGAATGGTGGTCCGATTGCTGCGCTTCATGGTCAGCTTCCCCCACCGATTGCCCGGCCTGGTGGCCCACTATCGCGCTGAAGTGGCGAAGGTGGCGGCGCTGCCCGTGGAGCGGATGCCAGATGAGGAGCTTGTCGCGCGCCTGCGCGACCTGGTCTTCGGCGCCGCCAGCCGGCTGCTGAACTACGACTTCCTGATGATCGCTCTGATTGGGAGAACCTATCAGATGTTGGGCACGCTGCTGGAGCGGCATTTTGGCGACGAGACCGAGGAGCTGCGCAGCAAACTGATCTCCGGCGTGACCGGCAACGTGACCATGGAGGCCAACAAAGCCCTGTGGGACCTGGCCCAGGTCGCCAGAAACTCGCCGGCTGTCGCTGCCCTGCTGCGGGAATACGACGACCGAGAGGTGCAGGCACAGCTCGAAAAAACGCCGCAAGGGCGCGCCTTCCTCGACCAGATGGAGCAATTCCTGAACGACTACGGCCATAGAGAGACCCGCATGGACATTCTCTACCCCACCTGGGGTGAGGACCCCGCGCCGGTGCTGAGCTTCGTCCGTGGCTACCTGGACGCCGACGAGACCCAAAGCCCGCATCAGCAGCAGACACGTCTGGCCAGACAGCGCCGCGAGTTGTTGCACACCGTTCGCACACGACTGGAACAGAGTCTACCAGGGCGCTACGTGCTCTCCCCGATCTTCCACTGGGTGCTGAAGCACAGCCAGATCCACACGCGGGAGCGGGACACCATGCACTTCGAGCTGACGCGTCTCTTCCCGCCCTTCCGCCGGCTGCTCCTGGAGCTGGGCCGGCGCTGGCGCGAGCGCGGCCTCATCACTCAGCCGGACGACGTTTTCTTCTTGACTCTGGACGAATTGCAGGCCGTGGCCCGCAGCCCCCGTCCCATGCGGCAGGAGGTACAGGAGCGCCGGGCAGAGTACGAAGCCCACAAGAGACGCCCCTGGCCAAACATTATTCGGGGCCGCCAGGAAATCTATGACGAGAGGGAGGTGTCCGCCGAAGCGCCGGATGGGGAACTGCGCGGGATAGCCGGCAGCCCCGGCGTGGTCACCGGCGCGGCGCGCGTGGTGCGGGGACCGGAGGAGTTCGACAGGCTTCAGAACGGCGAGATTCTGGTCGCCCCGCTGACCAATCCGGCCTGGACGCCCCTCTTCGCCATCGCCGGCGGCATCGTCACCGAGGTCGGGGGCATCCTGTCCCACGGAGCTATCGTGGCCCGCGAGTACGGCATTCCGGCCGTCATGGGCGTCGCCGGCGCGACGACATTGGTGGATGACGGCCAGCCGATGACGGTTGACGGGGACAAGGGTGTCGTTTACTTACAGTGATCAGTAATCAGTGATCAGTGATCAGTAAACAGTTATCGGTGGTCAGTTGCCACTGGTGACTGATAACTGATAACTGATCACTGATCACTGATCACTGATCACTGATGCCGGCTTGACACCGGCCGGCCCTCCCGCTATAATGCCCCAATCCCACCAACCCTTCATAACCCAACCAAAGGAGGAATAAGATGAGAGTTACCCCCTTCCTCAAGTTGAGGACTTCGCGACGAGGTTCGTTGCTCGCCCTGATCGGGCTGATGCTGGTCTTGTTGCTGGCCGGCGTGTCGTGTCAGCAGCCGGCGCCGGCCGCCCAGCCGCAGCAGGAGGAAAAGCCGGCCGCCGAGCAGCCGGTAGCCGCGAAGGAGCCGGCCAAACCTGAAAAGAAAGGTCCCACCACCTTCCGCATTGCCGTCGGCATCGATCCCGACACCCTTGACCCGGCTCTGTTCACCACGACGACTGTGGCGAACATGGTTGAATACATGGCCGAAACCCTGGTCGTCACCGACAAAGACGGGAACGTCCAGCCACAACTGGCCACCAGTTGGGAGGTTTCCGACGACAGCCTGGAGTATACCTTCCATCTCCGTGAAGGCGTGACCTTCCATGATGGGACTCCCATGGATGCAGAGGCTGTCAAATGGACTCTGGATCGGGTGCTCGATCCCGACGTAAAGACAGCCATCCGCAGCCCCTTCACGTCCATCGAAGAGGTCGAGGTGGTGGACGAGCACACGGTCAAGCTGCACCTGAGTCAGCCCTTCGCGCCGCTGCTCAGCTCCTTCGCGCTGGAGACGTCTGCGATTGTCTCGCCGGCCTCCGTTGACGTGGAAGGTAACTCCTACGACAACATCACGCAGCCGGTAGGTACCGGGCCGTACGTGTTCAAGGAGCGCGTGAAAGGCGAGCG
>JBHHTZ010000454.1:0-3934 GCA_046753605.1 Anaerolineae bacterium | reverse complement strand
ATCCAGCGCGGGCCCCTGGGACTACAAGTTCTGGGGGATGACAGCCCCCGATTCGTGTTCGTGCAGATGCAGGGCGTACCACTGGCCCGGCTCTACGCGGACCGGCAAGAAGCCGGCGTCACCCTCATGAGCGCGCAAGCGCAGCGCGGCTACGTGCAGCGCCTGGAGCGGGCGCAGCAATCGGTGGTGGCCGGCGCCAGGGCGCTGGGTGTGCCGGTTGTCAGCACCTATCAGAAGGTTCTGAACGGCGTACAGGTGAAAGCCCGTCCGTCGCAGTTTGACGCGCTGCTGGCCCTGCCGGGTGTCGAATCGATCCACCCGGTGGCGCTCATGCGGCCGCTGCTGGGTGACAGCGTCCCGCACATCGGTGCGCAGCGGGTCATCGACGAACTGGGGATCGACGGGAGCGACGTTGACGTCGGCATCATCGACTCCGGCATTGACTACATCCACGCCGATTTTGGTGGCCCCGGTGTGCAGGACGCCTACGACGCCAACGACAACACAACGATCACGGACACGTTCGAGGGGGCGCGCCTCTTCCCAACGGCGAAAGTGGTCGGCGGTTGGGATTTCGTGGGCGAACTGTACGACGCCGGTTGCAGCTCCGACGACGAGGATGCCGGCCGGTGTACCGCCACCCCCCACCCCGACCCCGACCCCATCGACGACGGGTTCCACGGGACGCACGTGGCCGGCATCGTCGCCGGCCTGGGTACGGAGAATATCTCCCACGGCGTTGCCCCCGGCGCGCGGCTGTGGGCCTTGAAGGTCTTCGGCGCGCACGGGAGCACCAACATGGCGCCCGATGCCATCGAATGGGCGGTTGACCCCAACGACGACGGCGACATGAGCGATGCGCTGGATGTCATCAACATGTCTCTCGGGTCCTCGTTCTCTGGAGGCGGGACAGGTGAGACGTACGCTATGGCTATCGAGAATGCCATCGCTGCCGGCATGGTCGTGGTAGCCAGCGCCGGCAACTCCGGCGATGTCCCCTTGATCACCGGGTCGCCCGGCTCGATCCCGTCGGTGATCAGCGTTGCCAGTTCGTACGCGCCGGGCGAGGCTCGCCAGGCGCTTGAGGTCACTGCCCCGGACACCATCGCCGGCATGTACGAAGTCGAGACGGGCCAATTCGGGCCTGGCCTGGACGAGGCCGGCCCGATTTCGGGCGATGTGGGCTATGCCAGCCCCGCAGACGGTTGTGATGACTTGACCAACGGAGCAGAGATGGCCGGCAAGATTGCATTGATCGATCGAGGTACGTGTACGTTTGTGACCAAGGTGCGGCACGCCCAAACGGCAGGCGCGATTGCCGTCATTGTGGTCAACAACGTGGCCGGCCCACCCATCGGGATGGCGGATGACGGCGCCGGCTCGGACATCACCATCCCATCGGTCATGATCTCTCAGGCCGATGGAGACGTGATCAAGACGGAGCTGCCCGGCGTCACGGCCACGCTGTCGTCGGACATCGTGGTCCCGCGTCCAGACTTGACGGATCAGATTTCGAGCTTCAGCAGCCGTGGGCCAGGCTGGGGGCGCTCCACCGCTGACATTCTGGTAGCGAGTTCTCCCGTGATCTTCAAGCCGGAGATCACCGCGCCGGGTTCCAGCATCGTTTCGGCATTCGCCGGCACGGGCACAGAGAGCCTGTCGGCCTCTGGCACGTCTATGTCTGCGCCCCACGTGGCCGGCGTCGCCGCGCTGATCAAGCAGACCCATCCCGACTGGACGCCGGAACAGGTGAAGTCAGCGCTGGTTGGCACGGCGCACTCGCCGATCTACGTGGACGGCAACCCGGAGTTCGGCGGCGGCGGAACCGTCGCGCCGGCCACGCGCATGGGGGCCGGCCTGGTGGACGCCTTCGCCGCCATCAACACCGACGTGTTTGTGCTGGCTGACGCGCCCGTCGGGTCAGGACAACGCCCCGGCGTGGCGGTAGACTTCGGCTTCCAGGCCCTGCCGGAGCCGGTGCGCCTGCGACGCAGCGTCGCCATCCAGAACACCGGTGATGCGGACGTGACCTACAACGTCGCTTTCCAGTTCCAGGATGCGGACGACGCGGATGCCGGCGTCACCATCAGCCCCTCCAGCGACACGCTCGCAGTGCCGGCCGGCGGCTCCGCCACGCTCCAGGTCACAGCCGACATCAACCCACAGGCCCTCAAGGATTGGCCGCTCAATGGCCGCTCAATGGCCGACGGCGACGCGCTGCGCGACATTGAGTACAGCGGTTGGCTCACCTTCACCCCACCCGAACAATCCGTAGTAACGACCCTTCGACGTGGCTCAGGACAGGCTTCAGTCGTTCCGACAGCGGCTGAAGCCGCTACTACGCCCGCGCTTGAGATAGGCGTTGGCGAGCCCGGCACCTTATCCGTTCCAGTCTACCTCCTCGCCCGCAAGTCGGCCGACATCACAGCCCAGCCGGCCAGCGTAACCCTGAATGAGTTTGGCCCTGAGCACGGAACCACACTGCAACTGGAGAATAGATCGGCAATACCGGGTACGGCGGAGGTATTCACGCTGGCCGGCCTGGACCCCAACGAGGACGGAACCCCCGACGCGGCCGACGTTCGGGCCGTGGGCGTGCGCAACACCCCCATCGAGGGACTCGGAAACCTCCTTGAGTTTGCCTTCGCAACCCACGCCCCGAGGATACACCCGGTCCAGATGGAGGCAGACGTCTATATCGACATAAATCAGGATCGCACAGCCGACTACATTCTCTTCAACACCGATCTTGGCCTTCTGACTACAGGTCAGCGGTCGGGCGTCAACGTGACTGCGCTGTTTGACCAGGCCGACGGCTCGCTCTCCCTGGAGTTCTACACAGATACCGATCTGTTGACCACAAACCTCGTCTTGCCCGTTCTGGCGGAAGACATGGGCCTGGGTGACGGCAATCTTACCTTTGACTACTGGATTGCCGTGTTCGATGCGCTGGAAGAGACATTGGTGGACGTCGTACCGGAGGGCGCGTTCGAGACGCCGGCCCGGTTCACCTTCGACGGCGCGAACGCGCTCTATGCCGTCGATCGGGCATCTGTCGATGTGGTAGACACCCAGGCGATCGATTTCTTCGCGGATGCCTTTGGCGCTCTCGCTAAGCCTTCCGCCGCTGGCCTGATGATAATGTACGACAGCAGCCCGACAAACGTTGCTGTGAACCTCGTGGACGTGGACTTCGACTACGAAGTCAGCGAGTTGGTGATAGAAGCGGACCGGGCGGCGACCGGCTTCGTCAGTAGCCGCGATGTCACGGGCGCCTCCCTTGGCGGCTCCCGGCTATGGACCGGCATTACCACTGATAAGACGCGCTGGTATGGCGTTACTCAGTTCGACCTGGCTTCGGAGTTGCCCAGCAACGCTCACATCGCGAAAGCTGAACTGGACCTGACAGGCCAGGAGACGAGGTACCTGGATGCGGACGCTGACGCTAAGTGGATGGTTGATGTCATGGATGATAGCGTTGATAGCGCCTGGCCCGATGTCAAGTTCTACATGGTCCACGGGGCCGGCGTCGATGCGACGCTAGGCCCCACGCTCGGCGAGGAGGACCTCGGCCAGGGGAGCGTGAATGTCTTCCGGTTTGATCGGGACCAGGCAGCGTTGCTGGAGCAGCGTGTCGCAACGACCGGCCGCGTTTCGTTCCGCACCAACATGGTTCTGGATCGGCTGTCGCAGTTTGTCGGGCGTCACCTGTTCGCCTGGGACGGCGGAGGAGGAGTCCGCATCCCCGGTGAGCATCCGCCGGTGTTGCGCATCACCTACGTGGCGGCCAGGTGAGGTTGGAGAGCGAGAGTATGTTTTTCACACGGATGGAAGGAAACACGGATAGAATCTGATTTTTCCGCTTTTATCCGTGGTTACTACCTTGACATTGTTAACTTAGCCGCGCGTAGGCCCCCTCCCCCAGCCCCTCCCC
>JBHHTZ010000453.1:0-3936 GCA_046753605.1 Anaerolineae bacterium | reverse complement strand
GCAGCCGGCCGGCAAGGTCGCCGTGGCCGTTGGCGTCACCGATGGAGTTGCCGTAGCCTCGCCCTCATGCTCACGGATGCCGGCATCGACCCGCGCGCGGATGTCGGGCAGCCGGTCGTAGGCCGCCTGGCCGGGGCAGACGGTGTGGCCCGGCAGGACGTCGCGGTGGCCCAGCACGCCGTATGGGAAGTCCGTGCCGGCCAGCGGCCCCTCGTCGTACGGGCCGATGTCGTACTGCAGCCCCTGGGTGATGAGGAAATCGACCAGCGTGTCCTGGGTGGCTGCCGGCGGCTCCACCTCGGAGTAGGTCCCGATGAGCGCAACGCCGATGCTGCCGTAGTTGTACTGCAAGGCATGGCCGCCGACGACGGTCTGGCTATCTGCGTTCTCGCCGCCGTAGCGCCCCTCGAACACCCGGCCCTGGTTGTCGATGAGGAAGTTGTAGCCGATGTCGTCCCAGCCGCGCGTGTCAGCGTGATAGTGGTAGATGGCGCGCACGGCCTGGTAGCCGTCCTGGGTGTTGGGTGAGACGGTGTGGTGGATGATGAACTTGACCGGCGTGCGATACTCCGGCGGCCAGTTGGTCGGGTAGCGACAGGAGCTGTCACACCAGTCGTCGCGGGTGATGATGGTGGGGGGAGTGTGGCTGGATGGTTGGATGGCTGGATGGCTGGATGGCTGGATGGCTGGATGGCTGGATGGGCCGGCCGGCGCGTCGATGTAGGTGAGGGTCAGGCCGTCCAGTCGGGGCTGCAAGGTTTTCGGGTCCGGGCTGGTCAGCGTGACGCGGTAGCGCAGGAAGCGGCCGCTCAGAAAGGCCAGCTCTGACCAATTATTGAGGGGCAGCCAGCGTCCGCCATCACCCGGCGGCAGTGCCGTCCAGTCTGTCCAGGTCGCACCGTCGGGGCTGGCCTGCACCTGGATGTCCAGCGTCGTGCTCCCGTGTTCGGCGTCATGCGGTAGCTCGGCCTGCCAATTGGCGCCCACGGCGATGAACGGGAACTCGGCTTCCATCTCGGCCGATGTGTACGTCGCGATGGTCGAATCTTCCCTGAGGATCAGCGCGGCGTCGGTATCGCCGGCGATCTCGAGGCCATCCACCTCGCCAGCGAGCCAGTCCAGCCGGCTGCTATCGCGCCACTGGCCGCTGCGGGTCACGTCGCCGGCCGGCGTCGAGGTCGGCACGGGGCCGGCAGCGGCCGTGACGTCCAGCGTTCCCCCCTCAACTGACACAGGCGCTGTGAAGCCATCGCCGAAGTGGAACTCGTAGGTGTAGGCGCCGGCTTGCAGCGTGGTTGTGTAGGCGAACTGCGCGCCGGTCCGGGGGTCGCCGGCCATGAACCGCATGGGCTGCGCCCGGCCGTTGACGTAGACATCGGCGGTCGCCGGCGGGTCCCCTTCGGGATCTGCGTAGGTGATTTCGAAACGCACAGGCGTATGGCTGTCGGCAGTGGATGGATAGATGGCTGGATTGCTCAGTCCGGGCGACTGCGGTGGGGCGACGGTGACACCCCGATAGAAGTAGCGTACGATCTCGTCGAACGTGGCTCCCCAGTCCGCCAGGACTGCGGCGCCGAGCTGGGACAGGCCGACACCGTGGCCGTGCATGAAGTCGAAAGGCGCTGGATCGGCCACGCTGCGCAGGTAGGGGATAGCGGATGAAAAGACGTCCTCGCTGTTGCGGGTTCGGCCGTCAGAGTGACCAAAGAAAAGGGCTTCGATGAGCCGGCCATCGTAGCGCGGCACGACACCGTGCGTGTCCAGCACCGCGCCATCCGTCGTGTCGTAGCGGCGTACGGAATCGTAGACCTGGGTGCGAACCGTGGTGTCAACGTTGGCGTCCAGCCCCGGCTCACACTTCGCAGGGTCGCCGGCCGAGTCGGCCAGACAGCGGGTGGCGGCGTAGGATCGCGCCGCGACCGCCTGGGCCTTCAGCGCCTCCTTCGGACGATACGGCCCAATCTCCATCGGCACGACGCCGCGCAGGTACTCATCGGTGTCCAAGGTGACGATGGTTCCCTCCGGCATGAGAACGCGGATCGTACGGGGAACCGCCTCAACGTCATCGCGAAAATCGATGGACGGACGCAGGGACTGCGGCGTTGGGCCGGCGGTCGTGTGACGCGGGAGAAGTTTCTGGTCCAGGAGAGCCGCCTCGGCCTGGGTGGGGTGGGCCGGCGCCATCTCGAACAAGAGTGGAAGTTGTTTCGCGGACCGCACCGGGCGTGCCAGCAGGGTCATGCCGATGTAGGTGGGGGCGGCGACGTGAACGTCGTACACGCCCGATGGCAAGGGCAGATGAAAGCGGCCGGCCTGATCCGTCTTGGTTGTCAGACCGCCGGCCTCGACTCTAGCGCCGGCTGCCGGCTCGTCTGTGAGGAGGCTGACGACGCGCCCATCGAGACCCCTGGAAGGCGCGACTGGCGCTCGACCGGTGATCATTCCCGATGCAGGCGCGGGGCGGTGGCCGGCGGCAACACCGAGGACGAAGACTGCCAGAAACGCAAGGGCCAGAGCGAGCACTGCCCTGGCCTTGGTATCCGCAGCAGGAGGGTTCACTTCAATGTGTCCTCGATGTTCCTCTCCTCACCAAACAACCGCGCAAAATCACCATCGAAATTCTGGAGGAACCGGTGGATGTCCAGCACATCGTCAGAGCTGACGGGTGGCCGCTGTTGAGACGCCCACCACTCATCGTAGGTGACATCATACATGATTCTGGGTTTGCGGGCGGCCGCGTAGTCTACTCTGATAGACCCGCCGGCGCCGGTGGCATCAACAGAGGCAAACATCCGCCCTACAGAGCCGCAATTCATGCAGGTGACGGAGATTGTCCACCCACGGCCGCGCCGGCCCACAAGCCGGACACCGCGCCGGCCATAAGGTGTCTTGCAGATCGCACATCGGGTTCGAGCAGCCATCTCGACAACGTCGTTGCGTTCAATGTCTGTCATTGTCCACTCGCTTTCGGGTCTCACTGCGACACCGCGACACAGATACTACCAACAATTATAGGTCGTAACGCGCCATTCTGAGCCCACTGGCGCGAATTTGCTGTGAAAGTTGGTAGCTTAACACCCCCACTCGCTACGCTTCCTTGTCTTCGGACAACTCCACCTGGTCTACCGTGGCCGGCTCCGCGTCAGCGAACTCCTCTTCTTCCTCCGGCTCGATAAGAATGCCCTCTTCTTTCAGCGCCTCGCGCACGCTTTCCGATAGCTCCTCTTCTTCCTCCGGCTCGACGACCACTTTCAGTTGAGCCGTCACCTCGGGTAGGAGCCTGATGGGGATTTCAAACGCGCCAATTTGCCTCAACGGGTTGTCCAGAAGGATTTTTCGCCGGTCAACTTCCTGGCCGGTGATCTCCTCGATGCGTTCCGCGATGTCACTACTGGTGATGGAACCGTAGAGCCGGCCAGTTTCGCCCACCTTGGCCGTAAACGCCAGGGACAACCCTTCCAGCATCTCCCTCTGTGCGACGGCATCGCCCCGGACCTCGTCGCGCCGGCGTGCTTCCTGGCGTTTCAGGTTATTCACCTGCTTCAGCGCGCCTTCGGTCGCCACGACGGCGATACGCTGGGGCAGAAGGTAGTTCCGGGCATAGCCGTCCGCCACCTCACAAATGTCCCCGACTTCCCCCAACTTGGGAAGGTTCTCCGTAAGAATCACTTTCATCCGTGTACCTCTTCTTCCTTGACCATGATCTTAGTTGGTTCTTCTTGCACCTCACGCTAAATCTTACACCATCTCAGACCAAATGCCAAGTTGTCGTACGTTCCAGGACCATGCTGGCAGGTCGCCGGCGGTGATTCGATGGGGAGATGTTCGGCCACCGGTGGGGACCACGGGTTGCGTTTGTGTAAGCGTTCACGGGATGGGTGTGGTAGCATCCTGAGCGACGTCCTGAGCTTGCCGAAGGGTAGGCCGAGCGAAGCG
>JBHHTZ010000452.1:0-3938 GCA_046753605.1 Anaerolineae bacterium | reverse complement strand
GCGGGCGTGGCCGTCGAAATGATCGCCCGGCCGCAGACCCAGGCCGTGGCCCGGCTACGCGAGATGCCGGCGGTGACCCAGGTCCAGGTGTTTGGCGAGCGGCTACACCTGCTACTGCGCAACGGACAGCAGCAAGCAGAGAATCTGCCGGCCCAACTGGCGAGCGCTGGCGTGACCGTGACCGATTTCAGAACCACCACCCCCAGCCTGGAAGACGTCTTCATCGCTTCCATCGAAGACCTGCGCTCCGCTGACGCTCCTCGCCGGCCCCTTGCGCCGCTGCCCGCTGATAGTAATCAGTCATCAGTGATCAGTAATCGGTCATCACTGGTAACTGATCACCGGTCACTGGTCACTGATCACTTCGCCGTGCGTGCAGAGAACCTCACGAAGCGTTTCGACGGCTTCACGGCGGTGGATCGGGTGAGCTTCGACGTGCGCCGGGGCGAGATATTCGGCTTCCTTGGCCCCAACGGCTCGGGGAAGACGACCACCATCCGGATGTTGTGTGGGCTGCTGCCACCCTCAGAGGGCGATGCCACGGTGGCCGGCTTCGACGTCATCCGGGAGCGCGTGGCGATGAAACCGCACATCGGCTACATGTCGCAGAAGTTCTCCCTGTACAACGACCTGACAGTAGAGGAGAACATCCGCTTCTACGGCGACGTGTACGACCTGGCGCCGGCCCGCCTGGCCGACCGCCGCAAATGGGTCTTGGAGATGGCCGGCCTGGCCGACCGCCGCAAATGGGTCTTGGAGATGGCCGGCCTGACCGGTAAGGAGCACCTGCTGACCCGGGATCTATCCGGTGGCTGGAAGCAGCGCCTGGCACTGGGCTGCGCCATCCTGCACGAACCGGAGGTGCTTTTCCTGGACGAGCCGACCAGCGGGGTGGACCCCGTCTCCCGGCGCGAGTTCTGGGACCTGATCTTTGCCCTTTCTGCGCAGGGGGTAACGGTTTTCGTCACCACCCACTACATGGACGAGGCCGAGCACTGCCACGAGCTGGGGCTGCTCTACCGAGGCCGGCTGATCGCCCGGGGCAGCCCGCTGTGGCTGCGAGCCAACATGAAGTTGGGGTCCCTCATCGAGGTCCCGGTGCGAGACCCGCTGGCCGCTCTGGCGCCGTTGGATGAGCTGTCAGAGATCATCCAGACCGGCATCCTCGGCGACAAACTTCACGTGCTGGTGTGGGAAGCCGACGCCGGCCAGCGCGCTATCGAAGAGGCACTGGCGCCTCATGGCCTGATGACCGGGCCGGCGCAACTGGTGCCTATATCACTGGAGGACCTGTTCATGCTTTTCATCGAGATGGAAGAAGCTGGCCGGAAGGCGAGGGAGAGCGCATGAACGGTACGATGCAGCAACCTGGTTTATACCGGCTGAAGGAGAACACATGAACGGCGTGGCGCCAATCCTCAAGAAAGAATTCCGCGAAGTTTGGCGCGACCCCTACACCCTGGGCATCGCCATCTTTCTGCCACTGGTATTGCTCTTCCTGTTTGCGTATTCCCTGAACCTGGACGTGAAGAACATCCCGCTGGCGGTGGTGGACCTGGACAACAGCCCCGAGAGCCGCGCCTACGCCCAGATGTTCATCAACACCCGCAAGTTCGATCTGAAATACCGGCCGGCCAGCACGGAGGGGGCCAGGCGTCTGCTCGATCAGGGGAAGGCCCAGGTGGTCATGCTGATTCCTTCTGGTTTCGCTCGGACACTGGTTGGCGGCGGGACAGCCGAGGTGCAGACACTGGTGGACGGCACCTTCCCCACCTCAGCCCGGATGATCCAGGGCTACGTGGACGCCATCAACGACGTCTTCACCGGCCGGCTGCTCTCAGAGCATTTTGCCACGTTGGGGATGAGCAATGGCGGCCCTCTGGCGCCGGCGGTGAGGGCCGTGCCCCAGGTGCGCTATAACCCGACTATGCAAAGCGTCAATTTCATTGTGCCCGGCCTGATCGGCGTGATCTTGATGGCCTTCGCGCCGCTGCTCTCGGCCCTGGCGATTGTGCGCGAGAAAGAGCGTGGCTCGATCCAGCAGATCTTTGTCTCGCCGGTGAGACCGGCTGCCTTCATCGTCGGCAAGCTGATCCCCTACGTGGTTATCGCCTTCGGCGAACTGGTGCTGGTGCTGGTAGCAGCGCGTTACTGGTTCGGGGTGACCATGGCGGGGAACGTGTGGCTGTTCCTGCTGGCCTCGCTGCCTTACGTGATCGGTGCTGTCAGTATTGGCCTGCTGGTGAGCACCCTCACCGACAACCAACTGGCTGCCATGTTGCTGGCCATCGTCCTCACCTTTATGCCGTCATTCCTGTTTTCCGGCTTCATGTTCCCCATTTTCACCATGCCCTGGCTGATGCAGTTCTACTCTTACTTCTTCCCGGCCCGCTACTTCACCGAGATCACCTACGGTGTGTTTCTCAAAGGCGTCGGCCTGGAGGTCTGGCTGGGGCAGTTGGTCGTCCTGGTGATCTACACAGTGGCGCTGGTGGCGCTGGCGTCGCTGCGGTTCAAGAAAAAGGTGGGTTGAGATGAAACGACGTCTAACGGGTCTGATGCGCAAAGAGTTCATCCAGTTCTTCCGTGACAAGGCACTGGTGATCCTCATCCTCTACACGTTTATCGAGATCGCCATCTGTGGTTGGGCGCTGACCCTGGAAGTACGCAACATGCCGACGGCCGTGTACGACGGCGACCGCTCGGCTGAAAGCCGGTCACTGACAGACGCCTTCGCGCGGCTGGACAGCTTCACGCTGGTCGAACGGGTGAACAGCCCGGCTGCAATTGACCGGCTGATGGACGACGGGCAGGTTCAGTTCGCACTGGTCATCCCGGCCGGCTTCAGCCGGGATCTCAACGCCGGTACGCCTACCGAAGTCCAGTTGCTGCTGGATGGCTCCAACAGTAGCATCGCCGGCCAGGCATTGGCCGACGCCAGCGGCTTACTGAAGGACTACAATTCCCAGGTGACGCTGGCGCGGGTCGAGCGCAGCGGCCAGTCCGGGCATAGCTTTCTACCAAGGGTGAAGAACCTGGTGCGGATCTGGTATATGCCACAGTTGAAGTACGTTCACTTCATCATGCTCACCATGCTGGCCATTTCGGTACTGCTGCTGGGTGTGCTGGTCCCGGCAGCCGGCATCGTGCGCGAGAAAGAGGCCGGCACCTTCGAGCAGTTGATGATCACGCCCATCACCGGAATCGAACTGATCACGGCCAAGATCGTGCCCGTGATCCTGCTCAAACTGGTGGGCCTGACCATTGGCGTGGTCATGTCCATGTGGCTGTTCGGCGTGCCGCTGCGGGGCAGCCTGCTGCTCTTCTACGGCATCTCGGTGCTCATGTTCCTGAGCAGCAGTGGTATCGGCGTGCTGATGGGGACTGTTGCCCAGAACATGCAGCAAACGCTGCTGCTGGCTTTCTTCATCCTGTTCCCGTTGGCCTTTCTCTCCGGGACCATGGTGCCCATCAGCAACATGCCCCGCTTCTTGCAGTGGCTCACCTATCTCAGCCCGCTGCGCTACTACGTGGAAGCTACGCTGGGGATTTTCCTGAAGGGCGTCGGGCTGGAGATCCTCTGGCCCCAGGCGGTGGCGCTGGCAGTCTACGGCCTGGTCCTGCTGGGGATCAGTACGTTGCGTTTTCGACAGAGTTTAGCTTGATGAGAGTAGAGATTGGGGATTAGAGATTAGAGATTGGAGGGTAGAGATTGACAATCTCCGGTCTCCAATCTCTAATCTGCAATCTCACAAATGAAGGAGGAATACTCATGAACAAAAGAAACCTTATCATCGGCCTCGTTCTCCTCCTGGCAGTAGCCGGAGGGGGTGGCTGGTGGTGGCAGTCGCAAGCCGCGAAAGCTACGGGCGATACACTCCTTGAAGCGACCGGCACGATCGAGGCACGCAAGGTGAGCCTGGCTCCCCAAATCGGCG
>JBHHTZ010000451.1:0-3952 GCA_046753605.1 Anaerolineae bacterium | reverse complement strand
GTCGCCACTACGAACCTATGCCACGTGACGATAATGCTAAAACGGGAATTGCTGACCAAAGAGGAAGACAATCTTGAAAGCAATCGGCTTCTACGAGCATGGCGACACCGATCAACTGAAGACCATCGAACTGCCGCAGCCTGAGCCAGGGCCGGCTGAGGTCCTGATCAATGTCAAAGCGGTTGCCCTCAACCACCTCGATCTGTGGGTCTTGCAGGGCCTGCCCGGTCTGAACCTGGAGATGCCGCACATCGGCGGCTCGGACATCGCCGGCCTCATCGCCGGCCTGGGCGACGGCGTGACCGGCTTCCAGGTCGGGCAGCGGGTCGTGGTGAACCCGACGCTGAGCTGCGGCGACTGCGAGTGGTGCCGGCGGGGTGAGGACAGCCTGTGCGACCAGTTCGGCGTCATCGGTGAGCACAGCCGCGGCGGCATGGCCGAATACGTGGTCGTGCCGGCCCGCAACGTCATGCCCATGCCAGACGAATTCCCCTTCGCCGAGGCAGCAGCGGCTCCTCTCGTCTTCCTGACGGCCTGGCGCGCTCTCATCACCCGCGGACAGGTTCGGCCGGGCGAGGATGTCCTGATTCTGGGGGCCAGCGGCGGCGTCGCCAGCGCCGCTATCCAGGTTGCCAGGTTGGCCGGCGCTCGCGTCTACGCCGTTACCAGCAGTCCCGAGAAAGCGGAAAAGGCCCGCGCCCTGGGGGCCGATTGGACCGTGGACCGCACCCAGCAAAACTGGAGCAAAGCCGTCTTTGAGGCCACGAACAGGCGGGGCGTGGATCTCGTCCTGGAAAACGTTGGCGCTGCCACCTGGTTCGACAGCCTGCGCTCGGCCAAAAAGGGCGGGCGGATTGTCACCTACGGCGCAACCAGCGGCCCGCGGCCACAGACGGACATTCGTTACATCTTCTGGAAGCAACTCAGCATTCTTGGCACGACCATGTCCACCCGCTCGGAGTTCCACGACGTGATGAACCTGGTGTGGCAGGGCAGGCTGAAGCCAGTGGTTGACAGCGTCTTCCCGATGGAGCAGGCAAGGGCGGCGTACCATCGTCTCCAGGCCGGCGAGCAATTCGGAAAAGTGGTCATCGAGATTGGCTAGGACACACACATGAAGGCAGACCTGGACCGGCTGATGGCGGAGCGAAACATCGATGCGGCCGTTGTCATGGGGGCGATGGCCGGCAACCCGACCCTGTACTATCTGGTGAACGGTGCGCGGCTCAGCAGTGGTACGGTCGTCAAGAAGCGGAATGAGCCGGCCGTCCTCATCCACAGCTCCATTGAGCGCGACGAAGCCGCCCGGAGCGGGCTGGAGACCATCGACGTCCGGCACTACAACTACCTGGAGTTGCTGCGGGAGGCCGGCGGGAATCGGCTGGTGGCTATGGTCCGTCTCCTGGCGCGGGTCTTCCAGGAGTGCGCCATCTCCGGCCGCGTGGCATTCTACGGCACGGAAGATCGCGGCGCTGCGTACTCGCTGCTGCGAGCCATCGACGAACACGTTCCGGGGGTTGAGGTTGTCGGTGAATTCGGCAGCAACCTGTTTGCGGCCGCGCGGTCAACCAAGGACCCGACCGAGGTGGAGCGCATCCGCGAGGCCGGCCGCAAGACCGTCGCCACCGTGGATGCCACCATCGGTTTTCTGCGCACTCACCAGGTTCGCGACGATGTGCTGGTGAACCATGACGGCGCTGCGCTGACGGTCGGGGAAGTCAAGCGCTTCGTGCGGCGAACTCTTTTCGATCACGACCTGGAGGAGGAAGTCGAGACCATCTTTGCGGTTGGTCGAGATGCCGGCGTTCCCCACTCCCACGGTGACGACCATGACACCGTGCGACTGGGCCAGAGCATCGTGTTCGATCTGTTCCCACGGGAGCGAGGCGGCGGCTACTTCTTCGACATGACGCGCACATTCTGTCTCGGCTACGCGCCGGCTGAGGTGACGTCGGTTTTCGAGGACGTGCAGGGATGTTTCGACACGGTCGTGTCGGCGCTTGAAGCGGGGACGCCGGCCGGCCGCTACCACCGGCTGGCGTGCGAGTTCTTCGAGTCGCGAGGCCATCCGACTCTTCACTCCGAGCCGGGGACGGAGGAAGGCTTTGTGCATACCCTGGGCCACGGCATTGGGTTGTCAATCCACGAGCAACCCTTCATCCACGACGCCCCCGGCGCGCAAGACGTTCTGGACACCGGGGCTATCTTTACCATCGAGCCGGGGCTATACTACCCGGATCGCGGTTTCGGTGTGCGTTTGGAGGACGTCTTCTACCTGGATGCCGACGGGGTGTTCCACAACCTGACCAACTACCCGAAGGATTTGATCATTAACATGCCGGCGGGGGCGTAACTTTCGGCCGTTGAGGGCGTTCTGTAAGCGGTAAAGTCTTACAACGCGCAGGACTTGGGTGCTGGGTATTGGGTATTGGATATTGGGTATTAGCCTGCCAATACCCAATATCCAATATCTGACCTCCCGCGATTGTTGTTGGAGAGATGTTTGATGCCAAAGTGGATTCAAATAAATGTCGTATCGGATGAAGATACCGCGCCGGCTGCGCCATCGTCTGGCCCGGGCCGGATGTTGGTGGTCGGAGGCGGCCTGGTTGTGTTGGGGCTGCTGGCGGTTGCTGTCTGGTTCTTTGCCCTGCGCGGCGGGGATCAGCCGGCCACGGCGGGTGTGATCCAGCCGCCAGGTGCGGCCGTTCCGATGCCGGCTAGCCAACTCTTGAACCCGGCCGCGCCTGTTACTGCCAGCTCGGCGCCATCGGGCGACGCGGCGACTACTAGCGAACCGGGCACTGATCCGACGTCGGCCGAGGTGGCGCGGCGGCTGACCTCGGAGAAGCAGGTTGCCGTCGTGAATGGTGACCCGATCACGGAAGCCGCTCTTGAGCGAGAGGTCGGCATCGCGCGCGTGCTATATCCGCTATTGAAGGGTATTCCGGTGGGGAACGATGCGCAGACTCTGGAGCAGATGCGGTCTGACCTTCTGAGCAGCTTGATTGACGAGCGACTGCTGGTGCAGGCGGCCGATGAGGCCGGCCTGACCGTCAGCGAGGCCGACCTGGATGCCCGCGTTGAGAGGATGTTGGGCCGTGTTGGGCTCTCTATCGACGATTTCGCTGACCAATTGTCAACTGTCGGCGTGTCGATGGACGACCTGCACGCATCGCTCAGGTCCACGATGCTGGCAGAGCGCTTCGTCAGTGAGAATCCACCTCCGGGTGATGTGTCGGGCAAGTCAACTTATGAGGCGTGGGTCAAGGCACTTCAGAAGCAAGGTGACATCCAGATTCTGACGGGCGACAGCGCCTCGAAGACCGTTAAGATGGGCCAGCCGGCCCCCGATTTCACCCTGCGTGGTCCCAGCGGGGAGACGATACGCCTCACTGACTTCGCCGGCCAGCCGCTGCTCGTCAACTTCTGGGCCACGTGGTGCCCGCCGTGCCGCCTGGAGATGCCGCTCCTCGAACAGACGTACGAGAAACTCAAGGACGACGGCCTGGTGGTGTTGGCTGTAGACGTTCAGGAAGGACCCGAACTGGCCAACCCGTACATTGCGGAGATGGGGCTGACCTTCCCGGTGGCGCTGGACCGTGCCGGCGCTGTCGCATCAGCTTACCGCGTCACTGGCCTGCCGACCAGCGTGTTCGTAGACGCGAATGGCGTCGTAACGGACATCCATCGCGGCGCCCTGGTCGAAAGCACGCTTCAGGGATACCTGGATGACATCCTCCAGTGAGCTGAACTCGCGCCCGAGGTCGTTTGGTTCGTCCCCTCACGCTTGCCCTCGCTCCTGTCCTCTGCTATTATAAAGATAACACCTCTCCTAATGAGTCCCAATGACGGGGTGTACAAACGCAAACATTCTACAACGAGTATCATCTCAATAAGGGGGGGGGAGTGGGGGGGGGGGGGGGGGGGGGGGGGGGGGGGGGGGGGGGGG
>JBHHTZ010000450.1:0-3952 GCA_046753605.1 Anaerolineae bacterium | reverse complement strand
CTTAGAGCCTATCCGAAAACCGTCGGTTGAGTGGGCAAAGCCCGTATCGAAACCAGGTTTTCGGATAGGCTCTTGTTGCAGTCATGCTGGCAGCATAAGCCTTGGAAAGACTGCGCCCTAGTTCATTGATGCGACCTCCGACTTCATCTCGCTTAGTGACAACTTCCTACCGGACTTAAACTCCTGTCTGGCGCTCTCAATAAGCTCCAGGAATTCGGGACTGGTGCTTAGCGCCAGGGGCTCCGGGTCCACATGCCGGAGAGATACAACTGCTGCTACGGGCTCTTCGTTTGCTGTCAGGACAAGGATTTCGCCGGCCACCAGTTCTTTCGCATAGGTGGACAGCGGTTCGCTCGCCATGTCAATCTCAAGCGTCTTCATAGTTCTATCACCTTCCCTCCGATGTACAGCCTGTTCCTTTTCTTGCGACCGATTGCAAGGACGCGGACAACGTCTGGATCATCAGAGGCTATCTCATAGAAAACACGTAGACTGCCTACCCTGAGTTCCCATGGAGCAATCGGATTTGGGCGCAAGGGCTTTTTATTGCGAGTTTCAGTCACAGGTTCGTGTACGAGTTGTTTTTCAATTGCCCTCAGTACGGTAGCCCGCTGAGTGGCTCTGAGACTTCGCAAGTGCTCTGTCACCGATTCCGCGAACTCAATTTGATATGCCATGCGCTCTGTTGAACCACGCGAATACGTCAGGATCCACTTGCATTGTCACGATCACCTCCTGCTGCTGGGGTACCCTGAGCGTAGCGCGATCGAAGAAGTTGTCGTCAAGTGGTGGAATATCGGAGTAATCTATCTCCTCATCCGTCATTGCCTTCAACTTTCGCCAATCAGTTCGTGAGTGCTCTTTCATATCTCTTTCGCTCATGTTTGTTCGCCTTTCGCGCAGAAATGATGCGGATCGTATCTTGCCGAGGCTCGGTAAACACAACAACGGCGACAATGTTCCGCAAGATACCAATACCAATCCAACGATCTTCTCCATCGTCTTCTCGCTCATCTAGCTCAATGAGCATCGGACCGTTAAAGATGGTGGGGGCATCTGCGAAGTCTATGCTGTGGTTGCGAATGTTCACAGCATTCTTGTCCTCATCCCACTAAAACCGCATTACCCATCATGACCTCAGAATCTGGCAGACATCAATCCAATCCTTAAGCTCGTTGCTGCAGTCGTTCTCCGAGCGCCTCAATTGCACGCGTGGGGCGCTTAACAATGATTATATCGCAGAGAGGACGAGTGTCAAGGGGTGAGTGTAGAGATGCTACTTGCTGGACAACAAATTTGACAAATAGGGCAGGGCTGATTATAATCTCGACGCGCCTGACGCATTCGTTGCCGGGCGTTCGCCGGAGGCCATACACCATCCCTCCCTGCCGGCGGGTCCGGCAAGCCATATCATCCCGGCTGGTCAGGCTGTCCGCTCCAAGATTCGCAAGCTTCTACAGTCAATGGACATACCGACAGTCTAAGGCTTACGGAAAGGTCGTACCTGAATGTCAGATAATGACGTACCTGTGTACCAGAACTACATCGCCGGCGAGTGGGCAGACGCTGCCTCCGCCGGCGAGTTCGACATCTTCGATCCAGCCACAGGCGAGGTGATCCACCGCGCCCAGAACTCCGACGCAGCGGACATGCAGCAGGCGATTGGTGCTGCCAACGAGGCGTTCGATACCACCGCGTGGCGCGAAGACACCGAACTGCGCACCAAAGCGCTCCGCAAGCTGGCCGACGCCCTGCGGGGAGCCAATTCCACTCTCACACAGGTCCTGATCAAGGAGGCCGGCAAGATCTTCCCCGTGGCGCGCGGCGAGGCGTTCATGACCGCCACGACCACGGAGCACTACGCCGGTCTGGCGCGCTGGATCTACGGCCGCTCCGCCGTCCCCACCCCTGACTCTCTGAGCATCCTGCTGCGAGAACCGGTTGGTGTCGTCGGGGTGATTGTGCCCTGGAACATGCCGCTGGCGTTGATGATCCGCTCGGTAGCGCCGGCGCTGGCCGCCGGCTGCGCGGTGGTCATCAAGCCGGCCGAATACACGACGGGCACCACGGCCGAGTTCACGAAAGTGGTAGACAGCATCGAGGAGATCCCCAAGGGCATCGTCAACATGGTGGCCGGCGATGGTCCTGTGGTGGGCGCCGAGCTGGCCCGGAGCGAGAAGGTGGACATGGTGGCTTTCACGGGCGGCACCGAGACCGGCAAGGAGATCATGCGATCGGCCGCCAACAACTTGAAGAAGGTCTCTCTGGAGCTGGGCGGCAAGTCTCCCAACATCATCTTCCGCGACGCTGACTTCGACCGTGCGCTGAAGGGGGCGCTGAACGGCGCGGCGTTCTGGAACGCCGGCCAGGTGTGCACTGCCGGCTCCCGGGTGCTGGTGGAGTCTGCGATCCACGACCCGTTTATCGAGCACGTGCGAGAAGCAGTGCCCAAGATGCGCGTTGGACCGGGTGGCGAGAGAGGTGTCGCTTGCGGGCCGATCATCTCCCAGAGCCAGCTTCAGCGGGTGATGGAGTATATCGAGGCCGGCAAGCAGGAGGCAGAGTTGGTCGTGGGTGGCGAGCGACTCACCGACGGCGACCTGGCCAAAGGCTATTTCGTCGCTCCCACCGTCTTCGACCGCGTCCCCCCCGATGCTCGAATTGCCCAGGAGGAGATATTCGGCCCCGTCCTCTCGGTGATGGAGTTCGACGACGTGGAACAGGCGGCCCAGATCGCCAACAACACGGACTACGGGCTGGTCGCCGCCGTGTGGACCAACGACATCAACAAGGCGATGCAGTTGGCGAAGAAGGTGCGGGCCGGCACGATCTGGATCAATACCTACGGCAAGCTGTTCCAGACCATCGAATTCGGCGGCTTCAAGCAGAGCGGCCTGGGGCGGGTGTATGGGATGGAAGGGCTGTTGGAGTTTACGGAGTTGAAGCATATTCATATCCAGTTGACAGAGAGCTGACAGAGCATTCACGGGTATTGGGTATTGGGTATTGGGTATTGGATATTGGGTATTGGATATTGCTAATATCCAATACCCAATATCTAATATCCCGAAAAGGGAGGCAAATATGTCAGAACCATTCGTCACGGTTTCAAAAGAAGACGCCATCGGCTTCGTCACCCTCAACCGGCCGCCGGCCAACTCCTACAACGCTGAGTTTATGCAGCACCTGAACGCAGCCATCGACGAGGTGCGTGCCGACGACGGCATCAAGGCGGTGATCGTTCGGAGCGCGTTGGAGCGGTTCTTCTCAGCCGGCGCGGATGTCAAAGCGTTTTCCAGCAATTCCCCAGCGGTCAACACCGAGATGGTGCGCTATGCCCACGAGGTTCTGGTGCGCATCGGGCGCACACCGAAGATCTTCATCGCGGCCATCAACGGCCATGCGCTGGGTGGTGGGCTGGAGATCGCCCTGGCCTGCGACCTGCGCTTCGCCGGCGACGGCAAGTTCCAGTTGGGCCTGCCAGAGGCGACCCTGGGACTTCTGCCTGGCAACGGTGGGACCCAACGCCTGCCTCGGTTGATCGGCAAGGCGAAGGCGCTGGACCTGATGATCACCGGTCGCACCGTCGGACCGCAGGAGGCCCTGGAACTGGGCATCGTGGATCGCGTGTTCCCCGCCGATGAGCTAGTGTCCGAGACGCGCGCCTATGCCGAGAAGCTGGCAAATGGAGCCACCTACGCCATCGGCCTGATCAAGCTGGCGGTGAACGAGGGGATGGCCGGCAACCTGAGCGCCGGCCTGGCCTTCGAGCTGGAAGGCATCAGCCAACTCTTCAAGAGCGAAGACGCGCGGGAGGGGTTTAGCGCGTTTCTGGAGAAGCGGAAGCCGGCGTTCAAAGGGCGGTAGGAGAGAAAGAATAATCAATATCAAGTATCCAATATCTGACCAACAAAGGATATTGGATATTGGGTATTGGATATTGGATATTGGG
>JBHHTZ010000449.1:0-3961 GCA_046753605.1 Anaerolineae bacterium | reverse complement strand
ATGAGATCAGGCCGGCGGGGGACGTGATTCGAGAGATGGTTGAGGAGTACGTTCGCGCGTGCGACGAGCTACGAAAGACACTTCCGTGAAACTCGAACCGTGCCGCGTGATCCCCCCTTGCGTTTCACGTGTTGTCCTTCTTTCCAACCTGCTGTAAGTGTTTCTCCACCCACGCTGCATCCTCGTCTGACAGGAGAGGCAGAGGTGCTGGCTGGGAGTAGTCGATTCGCAGATCGTAGCGCGCGTCCTGATAGGTGCGACGCAGTGCCTCTCTGATGTCCAGGGGTACGTCTGGGTCCGGCCGCAGCAGGGGCACAGGAAGCACGGGGAGCGGGTCCTGGAGTCGGATGGGCCATACCTCGCAGTATGGACGGGCATAGGCCCGGCTGACCATGGCCCGATACGGCGTGTCTGGTAGCTCTCCAAGAAAAGGCATGGGCCAGCCCTGGCGCACCAGATCAATCTCCACCAGATGTGCTGCCGAGTCTAACACCTCATTTCGTTTCTGCAGGTATTCCCGCCGGCCTTCGCCGCGCTTGTTCACAGGCGATAGCAGCTCAATGACCGTCACCAGCTTCATCGTGGCGGCCTCTCGGATGTAGAGAGTGACCAGGCGAGTGGGGAGTTCGACAGGTGTTTTCAACTGCAATGGTGGGGGTGTGACGTCGGGTGGTGAAGCAACCGTCGGTACAGGAACGCGCTCAGGGTGCAAGACGGCCACGTCGGGCAAGATGACCCGTCCGTCCAGGTCGTCGTCCGGCAGGCGCTCGACGACGACGCGCGAACCCACGTCGGTGACGTATTTAGGCGCCAGAAGCGGTGTCAGCAGCGTCCGGAACGTCGATATCAACTGGATGTGGACGTCTGCCCAGATGCTTTCGAGATAAGGGTCCATTCCTGGGAAGGGAGATGCCATTCTACTCCTCCTCCATTCATCCTGCGCCCGGTCGAAGGGCCGTGTCGCTCACCGCAAACCTCGCCAACGATATGCAGGAGAATTGTAGCGCACATTCCTACGTTTGGCTAACTCCCCCCGACAGCACTTCTCGCCGCACCCAGCCCACAATGAGCCGGCATGTCTCGTCGTTCAGGTTCGACGCGACGTGGCCGCCGTGTGGGATGATGACGACTTGCTTGGGTTCCGGCGCCCGGTCGATGAGCTGTGTTGCCTGGGCCGGCTCGATCAGCGGGTCCCACTCGCCGTGGATGACGAGCAACGGAATGTGAACTCGATCCGCCAGGTCCAGCGGCTGCTCCATCGCTCGCAGGTCGCCCAGGCGGGTGCCACGCGCCCAGCGGGCCAGGGCATGGCCGGCCTCCGTCTCGAAAATGAGAGGCAGTGTCAGGCGGGTGGGCAGGCGTCGCAGGTGATTGGCGTCGGCGAAGGCCCCGATGGTGACGATGCCATCCAGTCCGCCGCAGTGACCGAACGTCCGGAGCACGATCGCGCCGCCCATGCTGGCGCCGATGGCGACGATGGTGTGGTAGCGCTGCTCTCGTGCATAGTCGAGGACGGCCTTCAGGTCGCGAATCTCTTCGCGGCCAAAGGTGCAGCGCCCCTCGCTTTCGCCGTGACCCCGAAAATCAAAGGCGATGGCGTCGAAGTCTTCCGCCAGGCTCTCGACGAAGCGCGGCACTCGCCAGAAGTTCTTGTTGTCGAACAGGCCGTGGCAGTAAACCAGCAACACGTCGCCGCGTTCGCCCAGGTGGACGCCGCGTATGGCGACGCCGTCCTCCGTGGTGACGGTGAAGTTACGATGGAGTTTGACGTAGCGGCGATGGAGGATGAGGCTGAGTGAAGGTTCCATCTACGCCGGCGACTCAAACAGCTCGATCAGCACGCCGTGGGCCGCCTTGGGGTGGACAAACGCCAGCCGCCAGCCCCGGCTGTTGGTGACAGGCTCCTCGTTGATGAGTTCGACGCCGGCCTCCTTCAACTGGGCCAGGACCGCGTCAATGTCCGTGACCTGGAAGCAGATGTGGTGGATGCCCTCGCCACGCTTCTCCAGATAACGGGCCACCCCGCTGTCGGTGCCGTCCGGTTCCAGCAGCTCCACCTCGGTGTCGCCGACAGGTAGGAAGGCGACGGTGACATGTTGCTCCGGTTCCAATGCTGTCCGCTCGAGTTCCAGGCCCAGGGTTTCCTGGAAGAACGCCAGGGCATGGCTCAGGTTTTCTACGACAATGGCAACGTGGTCGATGCGTTTGATCATTGTGAGACTCTCTCAAAACACAGTCGCCGGCTGATACTCCCCAAACACCTCCCGCATGGTGTCGGCGATCTCGCCCAGGGTGGCGTGGGCTTCGACGGCGGCCAGGATGTGGGGCATAACGTTGTCGTCGCCGGCGGCGGCATCGGCCAGGGCGGCCAGGGCGTCGTCGGTCTTCGCCTGGTCGCGCCGGCCTCGAAGCGCCTCCAGCCGGCGAATCTGCCGTTCGACGACTGCGGGATCGATGCGCAGAATCTCGGAGACCGGCTCTTCCTCGTCCACGTACTCGTTGACACCCACCACGATGCGCTCCTGGGACTCGATCTCGCGCTGAAGTCGGTAGGCCGCGTCCTGGATTTCGCGCTGTGTGTAGCCCAGTTCGATGGCGCGCAGCGCGCCGCCCAGCTCGTCGATCTTGCCGATGTACTCCTGGGCGCGCTCTTCGATCTCCTGGGTCATGCGCTCCACGTAGTAACTGCCGGCCAGCGGATCCACACTGTCAGCCACGCCCGATTCGTAGGCGATGATTTGCTGCGTGCGCAGGGCGATCTCCACCGACTCCTCGGTGGGGAGGCTGAGCGCCTCGTCGTACGAGTTGGTGTGGAGCGACTGGGTGCCGCCCAGCACCGCCGCCAGCGCCTGGATCGCCACGCGGACGATGTTGTTCTTCGGCTGTTGGGCGGTGAGGGCGACGCCGGCGGTCTGGGTGTGGAAGCGCAGCATCAGCGACTTCTCGTTCTGAGCGCCGAAGCGTTCGCGCATGATGTGCGCCCACAGCCGGCGCGCTGCCCGGAACTTGGCGACCTCTTCCAGCAGGTTGTTCTGGGAACCGAAGAAGAAGCTGAGTTGTGGGGCGAAGTCGTCCACGTCCAGGCCGGCCTCCAGCGCCGCTTCGACGTAGGCGATGGCGTCGGCCAGGGTGAAAGCGACCTCCTGGACCGCCGTCGCGCCGGCCTCGCGGATGTGATAGCCGCTGATGGAGATGGTGTTCCAGCGGGGAAGGTGGTCCTTGCAGTAGGCGAAGATGTCGGTGATGAGGCGCAGTGACGGCGCGGGGGGGTAGATGTAGGTCCCGCGCGCCAGGTATTCCTTGAGGATGTCGTTTTGGATGGTGCCGCGCAGTTTCGCCGGATCCACACCCTGTTCCTTGGCCACGGCGATGTACAGTGCCAACAGGATCGAAGCAGTGGCATTGATGGTCATCGAAGTACTGACCCGATCCAGGGGGATGCCGTCGAACAGGATGCGCATGTCGTCCAGGGAATCGATGGCCACGCCCACTTTGCCCACTTCGGCCTGCGCCAGTGGATGGTCGGAGTCGTAGCCGATTTGCGTCGGCAGGTCGAAGGCCACCGAGAGGCCCGTCTGGCCGCGTTCCAGCAGGTACTTGTAGCGTTGGTTGGAGTCTTCGGCGGTGGCGTAGCCGGCGTACTGGCGCATGGTCCACAGCCGGCCGCGGTACATGGTGGGGTAGACGCCCCGAGTGTAGGGGTACTGGGCCGGCATTCCCACATCTTCGACATAGTCAATGTCTGACACACTCAGGGGGGTGTACACCCGCTCGACCTCGACGCCCGAAGTGGTTTCGAATGATGCCTGGCGTTCCCGTGAGCGGGCCAGGGCCGGCTCCAGGACATCTTTCTCCCATGTGGTTGTGAGCTCTTGGATTTCCTGACTGTCTGTCACTTGCTCCATCCTTTGGCCTGGCGGTTACTACGCCAATCGGAAAAAGTAACACACGATGAAGATGA
>JBHHTZ010000448.1:0-3969 GCA_046753605.1 Anaerolineae bacterium | reverse complement strand
CCCCGCCGAACCCGCCGGCATCGTCGGAGACAACCTGAAACAGCTCAACCGCCAAAGCGTCAACGAAGCTGGGCGTGGCGTGCGGCGAGCCGATCATCAGCAGCGACGAGCCTGTCTGATCCTGGTCTTCGCCGACCATGTCCAGGTTGATGGCGGCCGTCACCCTGGGGATGAGTGCCTCGTGGGTGGCAAGGTAGGCCAGGGTGCCGGTCATCTCCGGCATCCAGATGAAGCGGATGGACCGGCGCGGCGCGGCGAGATCGCCGGCCTCGATCAGCCGACGGAGTGTGCGCGCGATTTCCATAGCCGCCGCCGCTCCCGACGCGTTGTCGTTGGCCGATGGCTGTGGGTGACACAGATGGCTCAACACCCAGATTTCGCCCTCGGTGAGGCCGGGAAGCAAGGCTGTCACCACCTCGGTCGCTCCGTCAGTGAATTCCGCATCCACGTGAGCGCGCACGCGCACCGGCCGCCCGCCATTCTCCTGCTGTTTCGCGATCAGCTTGCGCAGGCGGTCGCCCTGGCGCGGCGACAGGACGAAGCCGAACGTCTTCTGATCCTGGGGCGACCACCAGAAGGATGTGTACTGCAAGGCGTCGGGCAAGTCCCAGCGTTCGCGGACCGGCGGGGCGTCCCGCATGGCGTCGTGGATGAGGCCGGCGGCCCCGCGCTGTTCGCAGGCCAGTTGGCGGACGCGGTCCAGGTCGCCGTTGGTGAGCACGATCTTGCCGGCCACGTCCAGGCCGGCGTAGTGCTCCGCCTCCGTGCCATCCTCCAGGACGACGACCTCGGCCTCGCCGTGCCACGAAGTGCTGCGCTGGATGACCGAAAGTTTCACTGCGTCGTAGTCGGACAGCGTGCCGGCTTCCTCTTCCGGCTCGATGAGTTGCAGGGTGGCAGCGTGGCATGTCCACTCCTGGAACATGGGCATCGACCAGAAGCGTGTGGCCTCGTTGGCGGGGAAGGAGAGGATCTCGGTCTCCAGGCCCCAGCCGGCCAGTTTGTCGCGAACCTGCTGAGCGGCTGCGCGGTAGCCGGGGGTTGCCTGAATCCGGTGATGGCGAATGATGTCCGCCACATGCTCCTTCGCGGCCTGGCCGGAGAAGCCGGCGCGGACCAGCTTGAGAGTTTCACGAAACATCGATCCCTCCTTCGCCTACAGAATCCGCTGGCCGAACAGGGATGCGGCGAGTGCCACGCCCAACCGGGCGGTGCGGTTGCGGTCGTCGAGGATGGTGTTGACTTCCACGATGTCCAGGGAGGCGACTTTGCCGGAATCGGCCAGGATTTCCATGAGCAGGTGCGCCTCGCGGTAGGTCAGGCCGCCGGCCACCGGCGTGCCCACGCCCGGCGCTTCGTCCGGGTCCAGGCTGTCCATGTCCAGGCTCACGTGCAGCCTGGACAGGTGGTTGAGGTGGTCGAGGGCGTGGCGCGTGGCCGGACCCATCCCCATCTCGTCGATCTCGTGCATGGTCACGACGTGGATGCCGGAAGCCCGCAGCGCGATACGCTCTTCGGGGTCCAGGTCGCGCGCGCCGATGATGACGACGTCGGAAGCTTTGAGCTTGGGGCCGGCCTGCCCGATGTCGGTGAGCGCCGCCGGCCCGCGTCCGAGCAGCGCAGCCAGGGCCATGCCGTGCACGTTGCCGGAGGGCGTTGTTTCGGGGGTGTTGAAGTCGGCGTGGGCGTCCACCCACACCACCCCCACATCCCCGCCGTGCGCAGCTATGGCCGAGACCGTGCCGATGCTGATGGAGTGGTCGCCGCCCAGGAAGATGGGGGCTTCGTCCTGCTTGAGGCAGGTGAGGGCATGGTCGTAGACATCCTGGCACACGCCGGCGATGCTGTGCAGGCGCCGCGCCTTGGCGGACGCCGGCTCGTCAGGCGGCTCGCTTTCCGGCTGCGGCACGGCCAGGTTGCCGCCGTCGATGACGGTGTGACCCAGGACGCGCAGGCGGTCGCCCAGGCCGGCGTAGCGCAGCGCACTCGGTCCCATGTCCACGCCGCGCCGCTGCTGACCCAGGTCCATGGGCACGCCGATGATGCGGATCGTGCGCTCGGGGGAAGTCATCAGTTCATTCGGCCGGTGTAGGCTGCGCGCCTGTGGCCTCCCGAAACAGGCGGTGGATTTCGCCCGGTTCGGCGTGCCGGCCTGTGGCCTTCTTGCTGTAAATCAACTGATCGTCCACCATGACCTCGAACCGCCCGCCGCTGGAAGGGATTAGCGTCAGCGACTTGATCACGGGCGCGAAGTCGGCCAGAAGTTCTTCCGTCAAACTGACGGCGCGTGGTCGGTAGTTTCAAACCTCGCAGTATTCGATGCTGATTTCGCACTGATGCATGGGTTGTCTCCTTCAACACGTTGTCACAGTCGGCAGGGGAAGCCAATTGTACCATAGGGCGGGCCGGCTATCAAAACAGGGTGCAGCGTTACTACTCAGCCACCCTTGCGAAGGTTGCGCATAACCCTGCCAGTGGAGCCATTCTCGGTTTGCAAAAATGCTACCCGTCCAGAATCTACTCGTGAACCTTCGCAAGGGTTCCCATGCCTGAGTAGTAACGGTGCAGCGCTCGTCCACATTGTATTAACGTTCGATTCGGCGTATAATTGGAGCCAACAACCGGGCTCTCCTACTTCTGAAACAGAATCGTCAAGAGAGAAAGAAGAATGTCTACCACCATTCACAGAGTTGGTCCATACCGGTTCTTTTTCAACAGTCGCGAGGAGAACCGGATGCATGTTCATGTTGCAACATCCGACGGTATTGCCAAGTTCTGGCTGGAGCCGATTGTTGCCCTGGCCAGTTTCCACAATTTGAGAACCAAGGACCTGCGCAAGATTGAGGCAATCGTCAAGGAGCACGAAGATGATTTCAGAGATGCCTGGCGCCGCCATTTCTCACAGTGAAGTGACAAACATTGGAGCGACCGGCTTCTGGCTGTTGGTTGATGACAAGGAATATTTCGTTCCCTTCGACGACTACCCGGTTTTCTGGGAGGCGACTGTAGCTCAAATCTACGCTGTTCGGCGTCTGGGTCCCACGCAGTTTCACTGGCCGGCGTTGGACGCCGACATCGAGCTGGAGGCCCTGGAATACCCGGAACGATTTCCCCTCGTGTTCCGGTGAGCGTTCAGGAGAGTAGGGCATTGCGCATCGCAACTTTCGGGAGCGTGGCCGAGTAGTTACCCAAGGAGTTGATTATGCCCCACGACCCAGACAAATCCCTGGTCACACCGCAGATCTTCGCCGATCTGCCGCTGGAGGCACAGGACGAGGCGCGCTTCCAGTTCCAGGCGTATGCCAACACCCTGGCGCGGATCATCGTCAACCCGAACACGGCCACTCCGCTGACCATCGGCATCAGCGGCGAGTGGGGCACGGGCAAGACCACTCTTCAGTAGGGGATGAGTCAAATGGACACTATGCACGCAGAAGGCAGCACACTCATCAATCAGCCTGCCGGCGACGTCTTTGAGTTTCTCTGCAACCCACACGTCGATCCGGCTGAGCTGACGCCGTTTGAGGATCGGGTAACGGAGCGCAGCGAGACGCCCGGCGTCGGCGCCGTGCTCCGAACCACGGTGGAACTCGCGGCGCGGAAGCTGGATTGCCTGGCGCGCTGCGTCGAGTTCGAGCCTCCACACCGGCTGGCCATGCGTCTGGAAGGCGATCTGGAGGGAACGCAGACCTGGCGCCTGTCGCCGGCAGGGGAGGGCACCGTCGTTCAACTGGATATCCGTATCGTCGCGCCGGAGTGGCTGCCGGCCTACCTGCGGGATGAGACGACGGCGGCGCGTTGGGCACAGACGCTGGTTGACCAGACGCTGGCAAACATCAAGACAGCTCTGGATCCACTTTGAGCGACCGCACGGGCATGAACTGTTGGTCGTTCGTTACTACGTCAGGACGTCGCTTCGATACGCTGCTTCACTACGTTCGCAGCTACTCAGGGTGCTCGCGTTATTAG
>JBHHTZ010000447.1:0-3970 GCA_046753605.1 Anaerolineae bacterium | reverse complement strand
GTCAGAAGAGGCAGTTGTCGAATGAAAACTGGTTTGGAAGTGCCGGTCACCTGAACGCTTACATCAGTGTTTCTCTCCGGTCTGCAACCTCGCGAGGCCGTGTGCGTAGAATGTTGTGAGGTTTGATTGCAACAGCCGCCGAATTGCAGCATGAGGAGTGATGCTGAATGGAAACGTATGAGCACAAGCTGCGCCGGTCGCGAAGGCGTCGGATCATCGCCGGCGTGTGTGGGGGGTTGGGGGAGTTCTTCGGGCTGAGCCCGTGGCTCTTCCGGATCGTTTTTCTGGTCCTGGCGATGCCGGGCGGCCTGCCAGGCGTGCTGCCCTACATTTTGTTGTGGATCATTATCCCATCTGAATAGGGGCTACGTCCATACGCGTCAACTTAAGCGCGCTAGCGACCGCCGGTCGAGCGGTGCCCTGAGTGCGAAGCGTATCGAAGGGTAGCCGAAGGCGTATCGAGACCAAGGGAGGGGGTTCCCGACAAGCCGCTTGGTCTCGATACGTGGCTAAAGCCGCTACTCGACCGGCGCTCCCACCTTAAGTTGACGCGTATGGGACTACGTCCCGTCAGCGATCTCGGGGTCTCTCACGTCGGCGGGGCCGGTTCCTACACCGGGCGCCGGCCTTCGTGCACCGCCGGCGCCCGATTTCTTGCCTGCCCACCAGTGTGCGACCGCCAGGCCAACCAGCGCGCCGGAGCTGTCGATGAGGACATCGGTGAGCCGGCCATGTCGTCCCCGCACGAAGGTCTGGTGCCATTCGTCGCTCGCCGCGTAAAGAACTGTGAGGGCGAACGCCCACGTCGCCGGATTGCCGGCGCGGATCGTCTGGCGCAATGCACGCCAGCAGAGAACGGCCAGAGTGGCGTATTCGACGAAATGGGCGCCTTTCTTGGCGACCCGGTCTGGTACGATGCTGGGGAATGTAGGCAGCGTGGACTGGGAAGACAGAAAGAAGATCACGCCCATCCAGACGACGGCCGGCCCCCAGGCCAGAATCAGTTTTCGATTGCTCATCCCATTGCGACCCCGTAGGCTTGCTCGACGCCGGCCACCAGGTGCTGCCATGTGAAATGCCCGGCGATGCGATGCCGGGCTGCGTCCGCTAACTGTTGGCGATGATTCGGGTCTTCCAACAGCGTGATGATGGCTGTGGCAAACGCCTCCACATCGCCCGGCGGCGCCAGCATTCCCGACACATCTGTCTCAATGTACTCTCGGTTTTGCCCCACAGCTTCGGCGACCACAGGCAGGCCGGCGGCCATCAACTCCACTAGCCTGGCTGAGCACTTTGTCCGATTCACCAGCGTGTCGTCAAAAGGCAGGATAGCCAGGTCGCACGCGGCGAAAAGACCGGGCAAGACCGCCTGGCCCGGCCACCCAAGATACACGATTTGCCCCCGTTTGTCAACCTTGCCGGCCAGCCGCAGCAACACCTGTTCCTCGCCTCGCAGCCCTTGGCCGGCAACGACCAACTTCGCGTCTGGCGCTTGCTGGACCACTCTCTGCCAGATCGCCAGGAGCCGCTCAACCTCAAACTCCACGAAGCGGGTGTAGAGTAGCACCTTTCTCGCCTCCCCCGTGCTCTGTTCGACGGCCGGCTTGTCACGGACTGCGGATGCCTCCACACCGTTCGGGACGTAGAACACCCGACCGCGCTCAACGCCCATGCCCCAGACCAGCGTCTGGAGCGCCCGGCTGGCCACGGTCACGGCGTCGCAGTGCGTCAGGCCCCAGCGTTCCTGCCAGGCGAAGAGACGCCGCTGGGCCGGCGTGTAGGGCTCGATCTCGTTCCATCCGCCGGCCCCCTCCCAGTCGTCGGTGTCCATCACCAAGCGAATGTCTGTCTGCCCCAGCCGGCGCAGCCACCACAGAGCCGCGGCTGTCAGGCCGGCATATGCCTTGGGCTTGAAGGCATGGACCACGTCGGGGTGCAGGCGTAGTACCTCTGTCACAAGTCGGCGGGTGATTTCGGCGTGGTGGAGCACTGGAATCGTTAGTGGTAGGGAGGTGTTGACTACTTCGACGCCGGCATCGAACCAGCGCCGGCCGGCGTCTTGGGGGGAATCCCAGGGAGGAATCAGAACGGTGACGCGGTGTCCCCGCTCAACCAACGCGCGGGCCAGAGGGAGTGCTCTGGCCCGCATTGTGCCCTTTCGGTGCAAGCCGAAGGGTCCGACCATGACGATGCGCATGAGGTTAGCCGGCGCCACCGCCGCCGCCGCCGGCCCCGCCACCCCCGCCGGCCCCCGCTCCGCCCCCGGACGCTCCGGCCGCGCCGCTGGACGGGGCCACCGCGGCCGCCGCCGCTGTGGTCACGTGATAATAGGGTTGAAAGGCCACGTACGCTTGACTGGCCGACTCCACCGTTTCGTCCGTCAGGTCTTCGGCCCAGGGGGGGACGTAAAGGTCTTCCCGAGCTTCCTTGAGGGAGTCGGCCAGTTTCTTTACCCATCTCTGATCCACATCGCTGTCCAGCGACAGCCACGGCAGTTCACGGATGAAGGCTCGGGCAGCTTCGGCTGGGTCGTACTGGCGCAGCCGCTCGATCTCCTGGCGCACGTTGTCCAGGTAGGCTTCGATCTCTGCCCGGAGACGCGCCCCTTTCTCTGTCGGCGTGTACATGCGTGTGCCGGCCACGAAAGCGCCCGCACCCAGGCCGAACAGCAAGCCGGCTGCGATCAGGAGCCAGCCTTCGATGAAGATGCCCGCGACAATGGCAAGCGTGCCGAGCGTATCCAGAATGATGCCGGCGATGAAGAGCCAGATAGACCGAGGTCGATTGTTGATCAGATACCCCTCTTCGACCAGATTGGCCTGGACCTGTTTCAGGACGTCGTTGCGAAACGACCTGGCCCTCGTCCCAAACTCTTCCAGGGTGTCGTAGTCGCGCATCTCGTCGATGAGTTCGCGTTCAAACTCGTTGAGGTCGTCCGGGTCTTCGTGGAAATCGACCTCAACCCTCTTCTGGGTGAAGATCCACGCCTTGTGCGCTACACGCCGCAGGGTCAGGTGGCCGCGTGCGGCCAGGTCGAAGACGACCGCCGGAAATGCGCGCTCGCCGGATGCAGAGGCCCCTTGCAGCAGTACAGCCGCGCGCGGCAGCGAGATGTCGGGGCGCTCCATGGTCGTGAAGTCGAACTTCGGTCCGCGCCAACGGAAGAATGCCACCAGTCCAGGGATGATACCCAGCAGGCCGGCAATGATGGCGGCCAGCACCTGTTGCAGGTTCGGCAGGCTGGAACCGCCGGTTGACCGCGCGCGACTGGGGGAGCGGCCCGCCAGTTGTCTGGGAAACGAGACGATGATGCGGTAAGCTGTGCCCGGCGACAGGCGTGGATGGCTGAATGACGCCACGTAGCCCGCGGACGTCTGGCTGAGCCGGCCTTCGTCCTGTGGCGCGATCTGAATGTCGCCGGCCGCCAGGCCGAAAGCTGCCGGCACCGTCACCCGCACATCCACATCGTGTATCGGCACCGACCAGCCCGTCCCGATGGCGTCCCAGTCGATCTTGTTCATGCCATCCGTTTCGAACAGCGCGCCGGAGGCGACGTAGGACAGCGTGAAGGTGGTCGGTCCGGTACGCTCCGGGAAGGTCCAGCGGATGAGTTGCTCATCATCCCGCATTTCCACTGCGACGTCTCGCAGAATGACATCGTCGCTCTGCACCTGCATCTCCGTGATGCGATCGATCTTGTCCAGCGGGATGTTGCGGGTGGCGAAGGTGAAGTACCCTTGCTGGAAGTCGAAGGTGATCTGCTCCGTCACCCGGTACGAGCCGTCTGTTCGCATCACCAGATCGACGTCGTAGTTTGAGATGTCGTAGACTTTCTGCTGCGCCAGGGCCGGCGTCGCAGCCATGGAAAGGAGCAACAGCAGTAACAGAACCCAACGTCGCATTGTCGTCCTCCGCAAAACAGGAATTGGGACTACTCTTCAGTCGTGTTTACGAACGTCGAATCTTCAGG
>JBHHTZ010000446.1:0-3970 GCA_046753605.1 Anaerolineae bacterium | reverse complement strand
GCATTTCAGCAAAGGACAGCTCCATGCAACCCATTGCTCTTTCCACCATGTGGCTTCAACGCCGCTACGATCACCTGCTTCCCTTTTTCGAGGCCGGCCACGAGATGGGCTTCCGGGCTTTCGAGTTCAGCCACATCCTGTACCCGCGCTTTTTCGATGGCGTGAAGCCTGGCGACTACCGGATCGCCGCTGTGCATGATCCTTGCCCGCGACCAACCACCGGACCTGATCAGTTAACTGCTATGGATGAGGCAGAGCGCCGGCGTGCCGTGGAGGCTGCTAAGACATCTATCGACACCGCCCATCGGTTTGGCGCCGCGGCTGTGGTGCTCCACACTGGCTATATCGGAGGGGTTCGTCAACTGGAGCAGAGGCTGCGCGATCGGCACCGGCGAGGCGAGTACGGCACGCCGGCCTACGCTGCCGCCAGGGAGCGACTTGCCAACGCTCGTGCGGAGCGAGCGCCGGCCCACCTGACAGCGGTGCGCCGGAGTCTCCAGGAGATTGCCGAACACGCTCAAAAGCGCGGCGTGCGCGTAGGACTGGAGAATCGCGTCGCCTATTTCGAGGTCCCGTCGTTCGAGGAAATGGAGGAACTCCTGGATGAGTTGCCGGCGGACATCGTCGGTTTCTGGTACGACACCGGCCATGCCCGTGTGCTGGACAACCTCGGATTTGGGTCGTATCTGGCGTGGGCCGAGACCTTTGAGTCACGAATGGTCGGCGTCCACTTCCACGACGTGGGCGGACTGCGCGACCACCTGCTCCCCGGCATGGCCGAGATCGACTTCACTGCTGTCGCGCGCCACATCCCCGAGGACGTCGTTCGCACCTGTGAGTTTGACTGGCACTTTGCACCAGTGGGGGTGAAGGCCGGCGTGGAGCACCTGCGGCAGGCCGGCTGTGTCTCGCCCTCAAATCCTAACTGACAGTGAAGCGGCGCGCAAGCATAAGGGAGGCATTGGAGAATCATCGGGTGAACGATGTTGACCCCCCCCCAGATATGGTATAATACCTCATAGCAGAATAAGGGCCTCGACGCAACAGGCGGTGCATGGAGATGCGTCGGCTAACGGGAATGCACAAGGAGGTGCAACAATGAGAGGTTCTCCGTATCGTGTTTCAACTATGTTGGTGATAGTAACACTGGCATTACTGCTTTTGCCACTGCAAGGCGCGGCTACATTAAGCTCCCCAAGCCAACCCCCAGACATCCCGCCGGACGGGCCAGAGTACGTAGTAAGGTGAAATCCTGGTCAAGTTCCACCCTGGGGTGAGTGAGGCAGCAAAAGACGCCGTTCATCGGGCATTGGGTGGTCGGGTTCTCTACGAGATTCCTGAGATCGGATGGCAAGCCGTTGAGGTGCCGGCCGGCACAGAACACGCGAAAGTGGGAGCGTACAGGGCCAAGCCGAGCGTGAAAGCTGCTGAGCGCAATGGCTATGTTCAAGCACTGTGGACGCCAAATGATCTGTGTTTCGATGAACAATGGGGGCTACATAATCCCGCGGGTCCTGGTGTTGACCCTGGCGCAGACATTGACGCCCCACAGGCGTGGGATGTCGAGAAGGGTGATTCCGCTCTTCGGATCGCCATTGTGGATACTGGGATCGACCTGGATCATCCCGACTTGGCTGACAAGATCGTAGCCAGTATTGATTGTGTAGATGGGACCTGTGACCCTGGAGGAAACGACGATGAGGGCCACGGCACTCACGTCGCTGGTATTGCTGCGGCCGAAACGAACAACAGCATTGGTGGGGCAGGCGCAGCTCCAGATGCCACATTGATGAGTGTTAAGGTACTGGACAGTAATGGTATTGGAACGACGGCTGCAGCAGCAGCAGGAATTAGATGGGCAGCAGACAACGGTGGGGCTGTGATCAATATGAGTTTTCGTGTTATGAGTGGTGGTGGGTACCAATACTCCTGGATTGTGCACGATGCTGTTAAGTACGCTTGGGGCCGCAATCGATTGTTAGTTGGTGCCGCTGGCAACAATAACTTTCAGGTTCCAGTGTATCCGGCACGTCACCCCGAGGTTATTGCCGTAGCTGCCCACGATTGGACTGGCTGGAAAGCAGGCTTTTCCAACTGGGGTGACGAAGTCGAGCTTACTGCCCCTGGGGTGGATATCTACTCGACGCATCCCTGGAGTGGTACCGCCTGTTCCTACCAGTCCGCGACTAACTCTGGAACCTCAATGGCAGCCCCGTTTGTTTCGGGGACGGCAGCACTGGCCTGGGCACGAATGGCCGAAACAGAGCCATGCTGCGTTACCAACAATGATGTGCGTATCCGGCTGATCACCACCGCGGATCCAGTGCCCGGTCCACCCTTTGTCAAGTATGGTCAAGTTAACGCCTGTAGGGCCGTTGGGGGGAGTGGTTGCGAGTAGGCCGCCTTGGTAGGCCTCTCCAAGAATAAGTTCCCGATTTCGCGCCCTTATAGGCCACGTAAACACGAGAAGTGGTTTTTGACGCTCGCTTGGCTGGGAGGAGGGCTTTTGTCAAAAGCCCTCCTCATCCATTAAGATTGAAGATGAGAGAAGGAACACTACTCATGAAACCCATCTGCGTTGTTACCGGTTGCTTACTTGGCTTGATACTCCTCCTGGTTCTGCTTGGCGCCAGCGGCGGTGCGCTTCTGGCCATAGACCGCTCCGAGGCTGCCGAGGGCGCGACCTGGCCCGGCCTGCGGGGGGTTCAGGACGGAAACGTGGAACAGATAGGCACCTACATCAGACGGAGGTTATTTCCTAGGGGTGTTTACGTCGTCGGCGACTACGCCTACCTGGCAGATATCGGTGTATGGTCTAGTAGTTGTGGATGTTACGTAGATGGTGGTCTGCGGGTGATTGACGTCTCAGACCCCGCTGTGCTGGCGGAAGTGGGCGTCTTGCCGGGGTCCGTCGAGGATGTTTACATCGTCGGCGACTATGCCTACCTGACTGCCGGTGGAACTGGCCTGCGGGTGGTGAACGTCTCGGATCCCACCGCGCTGGCGGAAGTCGGCGCCTACGACGCACCGGGGGATGCCCGGGGCGTCCACGTCGCCGGCGACTACGCCTACCTGGCTGACTGGAGGTCTGGCCTGCACGTGGTAGACGTCTCAGATCCCACCTCCCCGACAGCGATAGGCGTCTTTGATATGCCAACATCCTCCCCTCGTGATGTGTACGTGACCGGCAACCCTTCGACGGGCTCAGGACAACGCTACGCCTACGTAGCCACCGAGGATGATGGTCTGCGAATAATCAACGTCTCGGACCCTGCTGCGCCAACGGAGGTAGGCGCCTATGAGATGCCTGGAGTGCCTTTTCTCGACGTGTATGTCGCCGGCCACTATGCCTACGTAGCTGCTGGAGGGTCTGGCCTGCGCGTGATCGATGTCTCGAACCCAGCGGAACCATACGAGGTGGGTGCCTATGACACGCCGCCGGGGTATGCCAACAGCGTTCAGATCATCAACCACTATGCCTATGTCACTTCTGATTACTTTGGGCATCCCGCCGGCTTCCACACGGCCATGGCCCCTGAGCGCGTTGTCCTGCAAGTGATCGATGTGTCGGACTCGGCGGCGCCGGTCGAGATAGCTACCTATGCCACGTCAGGATCTGCCTTTGACGTCCACGTGGCCGGCGAATACACCTATCTGGCCTATGATTGGGCCAGGAGAGTCGGCGGGCTGATCATTCTGCGGCTCACGGGTGTGCCGGAACCAACACCAACCCCGTCAAGCACACCCACGAGCACCGGAACTCCCACAGCGACAGTGACGGGTACCGCAACTGTGCTTCCAACAGCGACAATGACACCAACACCAACCAAGATTCCTGAGAGGAAGCTGTACCTGCCCCTCATTCTGCGGAGTCCTTCGAGCGACTTGCCCGAAAGGGTGAAATAGTCTCTGGCTTCCAAAGAGTAGTCAACATGCCCGCAAGGGCACCATGAAGGCTTACACAGCCCAG
>JBHHTZ010000445.1:0-3978 GCA_046753605.1 Anaerolineae bacterium | reverse complement strand
CTGCTACATCAACGTCACCACTGGCTTGCGCCACAACCAGGAGGCACTGCAAAAGTTGCTGTACCTGGCGGACAAGGGGCTGCCGGCGATATACGCTCCCTCCTCGCAGGGCGGCGTGACAGCGCCTGTCACGCCGGCCGGAGCGCTGGCGGTGGCCCAGGCCGGGACGTTCGTGGGTCTGGTACTGTCGCAGCTCAAGCGAGAGGGCGCGCCGGTGATTGTGCGTGGTTGGGGGGGCGACATGCTGGACATGCGAACCACGGTCATGCCCTACGCCGGCCCCGACAAGCGAGCCACGGGAGCCGATTTCGCCCACTTCCTGGGGCTGCCCATGTTCACCCTGGCCGGCGGCAGCGACTCCAAGGTGGTGGATCAGCAGGCCGCCATCGAAGCCGCACTGACCCTGATGACCGACGTCTTGAGTGGCGGGAACATCATCCACGACGTGGGCTATCTGGAGTCGGGGCTGAGCGGATCGCTGGCCCAGTTTGCGATCTGTGACGAGATCATCGGCTGGCTGGAGCACTTCGTGCGTGGCGTGGAGATCAGCGATGAGACGTTGGCCCTCGATCTGATCGACGAGGTTGGCCCTGACGGCCAGTTCCTGGACTCCGAGCACACCTTGAAGCACTTTCGTGAGCGCTGGTATCCCAGCCTCTTCGAGCGCGACAACTACAACAACTGGCAGGCCAGGGGTAGCAAGACTCTGGCAGAGCGCGCCGTCGAGCGGGTAGAGGCCATCCTGTCCGACCACAAACCGGAGCCGCTGCCCGCAGACGTGGCCGGGGCTGTCCATGCTATTGTTGAGCAGGCGGAGCAGCGTATCGGAGGGTAGGAGTGGACGGCAACGACATTGCTGCGGCATTCATCCTGGACACTACCTGGGAGACACTGCCGGCCTCGGCCCGGCGCCGCGCTAAGATGTGCCTGCTGGATGACCTGGCCTCTGTCCTCAGCGGCACCCTGACGCGCATCAGCCGGATCACCGCCGGCTACGCCGCCGAGCGGATGCCTGGCGACGAGGCCACCATCTTGCTCCACGACAAGCGTTCCACCGCACCGGGGGCCGCGCTGGCCAACGCCTACGCCGGCAATGCCCTGGACATCGACGACGACATCCGATACGCCCGAGGTCATCCCGGAGCGCAGGTGTTCCCGGCGGCGTTGGCCGTAGCCGAGAAGACCGGAGCCAGCGGCCAGGCTCTGCTGGAGGCCATAGTGGTGGGCTACGAGATCGCCAGCCGCACTGCCCGCTGCTGGCACGATCACCACGACGTCTATCAAGCCTGTGGGTCGTGGGGCTCGGTGGCCTGTGCGGCGGTTGCCGGCCGGCTGATGAACCTGCGCCGCGACACGCTGAAACACGCCCTGGGCATCGCCGAGTATCACGCCCCCAACCTCCCCATGATGCGCGACATCGACCACCCGGCCATGGTCAAGCACGGCATCGGATGGGGGGCTATGAACGGCGTGATCTCCGCCGAACTGGCCGAACGCGGCTTCACCGGCATCCCCAGCATCCTCGGCTTCGAGCAGTATCGCGACTGGGTTGCCACACTGGGCAGCGAGTACATTATGGAAGAGGGGGTTGGCTTCAAGCGGTGGTGCTCCTGCGGCTGGGGCCATGCCGCCTTCGTGGCTGCGCTCAAGGTAGTCGGAGAAAATGACATTCGGATCGAGGAGATCGCTCATGTCAAGGTGCGCACGTTCCACGAAGGCTGGCGGCTGTTGCAGCGTCACCCTCAGACGACAGAGGAGGCTCAGTTCAGCATCAAGTGGCCGCTGGCGACCCTGCTCATCGACGGCGAAGTGGGTCCCAACCAAATCCTGGAGCATCGTCTCAACGACGAGGGAGTGAAAGCCCTGGCGGACAGGATCGAGGTTGTCGAAGACCCGGAGATCGAGCGCATGAACCGGCTCGCCACCACCGGTGCGCCCGATCCCGACGCACACTTCGCCGGCCGTGTGGAGATCACGTTGACCGATGGTCGAAGACTTGACTCCGGTGTCGTCACTCGCGGACACCACGAATGGGACGAAGCATCCTTGGAAGAGAAGTTCCGCTGGATCACCGCCTACGTGCTGGACGGTCAGACTATCGACCAACTGGTGCAGATGGTGTGGGAGTTCGAGAACGTGTCCAACGTCAGGGATTTGACGCGCCTTGTGCTGTAGGATGACGTCGAAACTTCACACCCCACTGATTGCCCGATTTCCGAGAGGTAACCGTTCGGGGAATCTCAAGGCTAGCATCCCGAGTAGGCCGCCAGGCCGTATCGAGGGGTGCGGGTTGGGAAACGCAGCCAACACCGTACGCAGCCGCACCCCTCGATACGCTGCTCCGCAGCTACTCGGGATGCTCCGCTGATTTTGATCGCGCAAGGAGAACAACCAAGTATGGCTCTCGAAAAAGCTAAGTCAGTTGTGTGAAACAGCACCAGAATAGACACTCTGCAACGCAGGAGATGGAAATGAATGACACCTTTACACCGCTCGCCTTCCCCAAGTTCCAGTTGCTGAACCGCGCCCAGTGCGAGCGGATTCATCAGGCTTCGCTGGAGATTCTGCGTCGGACGGGGGTGCGGGTCCACGATGGGGAAGCACTGGCCCTGCTGAAAGACGCCGGCGGCCTCGTCACCGAGGAGAAGTTGGTCAGACTGCCGCCGGCCCTGGTCGAGTGGGCGCTGGGCAAAGCCCCGTCGCGCGTGGTGCTGTGCCGGCGCGGCAGCGACGAGGTCGCAGCGGAGCTGGCCGGCCGCCAGGTGAACTTCGGGCCGGGCTCGGACTGCCCCAACTACCTGGACCCCAAGGCCGGCCGGCGCAAGTTCACTGCCGACGATGTGGCAGCCTGCGTCCGCCTGTGCGACGCCCTGCCCCAAATCGCTTTCCTGATGTCCATGGGCATCCCGTCGGACGTGCCGGCGGAGCAGCAGTACCGGCAGCAATTCGCCCTGATGCTCACCCACAGCACCAAGCCGGCGGTCTTCGTGGCCAACGACCGCGCTGACTGCGAGGCCATCGTCGCCATGGCCGCCGCAGCCGCCGGCGGCATCGCGCAACTCCGCCTGAACCCGACCCTGCTCCTCTACTCCGAGCCGACGACGCCGCTGGTGCATAGCCGGACCGCCACGCAGAAGCTGTTGTACATGGCCAAGCAGCGGCTGCCCATCGTGCACTCGCCGGCCCCGATGATGGGCGGCACGGCACCGGTCACGCTGGCCGGCGGCATGGCCCTGGGCAACGCCGAAGTGCTGAGCAGCCTGGTGATCCACCAGTTGAAGCGGCAAGGTGCGCCCTTCATCTACGGCGCCGGCCTCCACCACCTGGACATGCGGACCACCATCAGCGTCTACGGCGCGCCGGAGTTCCAGTTAGCGCGGGGGATGGTCGCCGAGATGGGGCGTTACTACCGGCTGCCGACGTGGGGCTACTCCAGTTGCACCGATTCACACGTCATGGACGCCCAGGCTGCCGCCGACGCCGCATACCAGGTCCGCGACGCGCTGATGATGGGTGCCAACCTGGTCCACGACGTGGGCTATCTGGAGGCCGGCCTCACCACCTCGCCCGAAATGATCGTCTTCACCGCCGAGTTGATCGACATGCACCGCCGTTTCATGCAGGGCGTGAGCCTGGATGATGAGTCATTTGCCCTGGATGTCATCCACGAGATTGGGCCAGGCGGCGATTTTGTGGCCGCCGAGCACACGCTGAAGCATTTCCGCAGTTACTGGTACCCGACGCTGTTCGAGCGCCGGCGCGTCGATCAGTGGGAGGCCGCCGGCAGCCCCATGCTGAGCGACCGGCTGCGTGAGAAGACGATCGGGATTATGGAGTCACATGAGCCGGAGGCTTTGCCGGCAGGCGTTCGGGAAGAGGTTGACTTCATCCTTCATTCGACCTAGAATCACCAATGAGAAAGTAGCTGCCCACAGAATAGTCTGGCAAGGTACCGCCTGCCTGATCCGTGATGCGTGA
>JBHHTZ010000444.1:0-3984 GCA_046753605.1 Anaerolineae bacterium | reverse complement strand
GCCTCCTCCACGCCGGCCACATCCTCAAACGTGACGGTCGGCTTGTCGCCGCTGACCATCCGGGCCTTGCTTCGACCAAACGACAGGGCCTGGTTCGTCCCACCCTGCGCCTGCCGAAACAGGAAGAAGATCAAGACTCCGAACAACAGGAGGGGGAGAAAAGAACCAAGAATTGCCATCCACGTGCCCCACGTTCGTTCCGCTTCAAAACCAATGGCTATCCCGTACTGGTCGATAACCTCCTGAGTCACACCAAGTCGACCCAGCGTATCCAGCAAGGGCACACCCGGTTCTTTGCGTGAAAGGACCTGCGTGCCATCCGTACGCTTCACCGTTAACGTCGTTTCATCCGAGGCCACTGAGATGGACTCAACAAATCCATTTCTGGCCTCAGTTGCGATTGCATTGATGGCAGCAACTTCCTGCGGTTCACTTCTGTTTGCCAGGCGAAACAGCAGGATGAAGAAAGCAGCCAGAATCAGCAGGTAAATCGTCCCATTTCTGAACCAACGAGACATTGAGCAACACACCTCACTTCTATCACTGTGCAAAACACCCCACGGTAGCCGCACTATTCTCCGAAATCAACACAAGTCTATTGCCAGCGCAGAGACGAGTGCTACGACGCGTGGGGCGCTGTGAATCTAACTCACCTATTCTAATGATACAGTTTATTTGATGGGGGGTCAAGTGTCCTGGCAAAACCGGTCCACGAATCGCTGCAGAGCTTGGGTGACTGATCCGGGCTGTTCCAGCATCACCATGTGGCCGGCGTTCTCCACAACCGTCAGTTCTGAGTCCGACAGGTGATCGGCCAGGTAGCGAGCATACTTGGGGGGCGTGAGTCGGTCTCGGTCCCCCACCACGACGGTCGCCGGCAGGTTGATGTCGCCCAGGCGAGCCATGACGTCGAACCGGTTGCAGGCCACGAAGTCATCGCGAAGGATGGCCGGCTGGTTAGTCAGGAACTCCGCCCGGCCTCCCTCCACCAGAGACTGGCCGGCCTGGGAACCGAAGGAATAGTTCAGGATCAAATCGACGGTCTTCTCGAACTCACTCTCAAGCCCATCGAGGATGGCCGGCAAGACCCGCAGGCGTGCGCCCGTACCCACCAGGCCAATCCCCATCAGCCTCTCAGGGGCATGTAGCGCCGTCCACTGGGCGATGCCGCCCCCCATGGAGTGACCGACGAGGATCGCGCGCTCGATGTCCAGCGCATCCAGGAAGCGCAGGATCACATCACTGTAGCCAGAGATGGTGTCTCGCCCCTTACCCGCCGAGCGTCCGTGGCCTGGCAGGTCCAGGGCATACGTGTTCGCGCCGGCCAGGTCCTGCACCTGATGCCCCCAATTCCGATGCGTGCCGCCGGCCCCGTGAACAAAGAGGACATCGATACCGGCATCGTTATCCTTATGCGAGTAGAACACCCGCTCGCCCGTCTCAAGTGTAGTATATGGCATGTACGAGTTCCAGTAGTCAGTGAACAGTGATCAGTAAACAGTGAACAGTAAACAGTGATCAGTAATCAGTAATCAGTCCACTCTTTGATGGGCGAAGGTCTCCTGACCGAGCCCGTTTCGCCTCGGTAAGGAGACCCTTCGACAAGCTCAGGGCAGGCTCTTCGGCGATCAATAACTGATTACTGATCACTGATTACTGATCACTGATCACTGTTCACTGGCCTACCAACTGGCCAGCGACTGCCCTGCTGGCGCCCGATCTTCCAGCTCTTCCAGAAAGCGAGTGACTTGCAGGGCAGCTTTGCAGCCTTCGCCGACTGACGTGGCAATCTGGCGATAGACGGGGTCGTCGATTTCGCCGGCAGAGTAGACGCCGCGAACGTTTGTACGCTTGGCCTCGTCCGTGATCAGATAGCCGTGGTCGTCCATGTCAAGAGAGCCTTTGAGTATCTCCGAGTTGGGATAGTGGCCGATGTAGATGAAAACGCCGTCGGTTGCGAGTGTTCCCGTCTCCCCCGTCTTCACGTTTTCGATCTCAACCGCCTGGACTGCGCCGTCGCCAACGATTTCTCTGACAACAGTGTCCCAGATGAAGGAGATTTTGGGGTTCTTCCTGGCACGTTCGGCCAGAATCGGGCCGGCGCGGAGCTCATCACGGCGGTGGATGACGCGCACCTGGCTGGCAAACTTAGTCAGAAAAATGCCTTCTTCCAGTGCGCTATCGCCGCCGCCCACGACGACAACGTCTTTGCCACGGAAGAAGAAGCCGTCGCACGTGGCGCAGTAGGACACGCCACGCCCGGTGAATTCCGCCTCGCCAGCCACACCCAGCTTTCTGGGCGAGGCGCCGGTGGCGACGATCACCGCTTTGGCTTCGTACTCGCCACCGTGGGTCTTCACACCCAACGGCCAGCCGCTGAAATCGACCTCGATCACTTCGTCGATCTCCAGCCGCGCGCCGAACTTCTCGGCCTGGGCCTTCATCAACTCGGCCAGTTCCGGCCCTGTGGTACCTTCGGGGAAACCTGGGTAGTTTTCCACCTCATTCGTGATCGAAATCTGCCCCCCGATCTGGCTCCCGGTAATAACCAACGGCTCCAGATTGGCTCGGGCCGTGTACAGTGCCGCCGTAAGGCCGGCCGGCCCCGAACCTATGACGATAACGTTTTCCATGATGCTGCTAATCCTCCCTTTGCAGTAACCAGTGATCAGTAAACAGTGATCAGTAATCAGTAATCAGGTTTTGCCCACTGATCACTGTTCACTGGTTCTCGCTGATCCACCATGCATTCCGCTCGACCCACCATACCGGCGCCCTGGTCTTCAGATTCCCCTGTTCATCCGTTAGTGGTTTTGATCTTTCATCACCAGGGGTGCCGGCATCGATGCGGATCATCTTGTGCTCACAACACGTCCGTGCCTCACCTGCCATGGTGAAGCATTCCTGACAAACGTAGATGATGCGATGTTCCTCAGCCATCTTGGCGCTCCTTCGCGCGTCACTCAACCAAAACACACCATACGCATGGGCTATTGTACATCGGCATGTGCGATTTGACAAGTTGACGCTTCGTGTAAGTCCCTTGCATTTCGACTTGACGTCTGCTATTATCCTGCGACTGGGAACTCAGGGAAACTTCGGGGAACTACCGGGGAGATCATGAGTTCCCCCGAGTTCCCCCGAGTTCCCGCTGGCTTCGCTTCCGACGACGTGGGGCAATGATCCGATGATCCACAATGACAAAGCCGCGCGGCTCGGCGTCCCCAGCCTCGTCTGGCGTTTCGGCCAGGAGCGGCGGTTCGAGCTGATTCGGCAGTACGCACCGCTGGCCGGCCGGCGCGTCCTGGTAGACGGGTGCGGCATCGGGACTTACGTTGGACGTATCCGAGAACACGCGTCTTTCGTGGCCGGCATCGACATCGACCTTGAGCGCGTGGCCGAGGGCGCCCGGACGCTCCCCAACCTCGCCGTGTCGGCCGCTGAAGCGCTGCCCTTCCCCGACGGCCACTTTGGCGTCGTTCTCTCCCACGAGGTGCTGGAGCACGTCCTGGACGATCGTCAGGCCGTGCGCGAGGCGTGGCGCGTGTTGGCGCCTGGCGGCCGGATTGTGGTCTTCGTGCCCAACCGCCTGTATCCCTTTGAGACCCACGGTTTCTACTGGCGCGGCGAGTACCGCTTCGGCAATATCGCGTTGATCAACTATCTGCCGGACCCGCTTCGCGATCGGCTGGCGCCCCACGTGCGAGCCTACACGAGCGCAGGGTTGCGCCGGCTGTTCGCCGGCCTCGACCACCGCGTGATCATCCACACGCAGGTTTACCCCGGCTACGACAAGATTGTGGGGCGGTGGCCGGCGCTGGGCCGGGTACTGCGAGCCATGACGTACACGCTGGAATCGACGCCGCTGCGGACGTTTGGGTTATCGCACTTCTTGGTGGTGGAGAAGGGCCGGGGGTGAGAGCCACGGATTGACAGAAAAGCGCGGATTGGCCATTGCCCAATCCGCGTTTTTCTGTTGATCCG
>JBHHTZ010000443.1:0-3984 GCA_046753605.1 Anaerolineae bacterium | reverse complement strand
GTGTTTGCGTTTCTTCTGGCAGTCGCCCTGATCTTCTTCGTGGGCCTGCGACTCGGCGGGCGAGGGCAAACGGCGGCCGCAGCACCAACCACCTCCCAGCAGCCGGCCACCTTCCAGCAACCCGGCATCTCCGTCCAGCCTGGCATTCAGGCGCAGCCGGTGGCGCCAGGCCAGCAACCCCCCTTCGACCAGCCGGCGGTGCGCCAGGCCCGCTTCCCGGCCGGCGACGAGGTCCCCATCGGCGATAATCCACGCCTGGCCCTGCCAGAGTTAGCCAAGACGAACTACGTTCATGACTTCGGCGACGTGCCGCCGGACGAGATTCAGGAGACCACGGTGACGATCCAGAACAAAGGCACGCAGCCGCTGCTCATCAAATCGGTGCGTGCGTCCTGTGGTTGCACCGCCGCCAACACCGGCGAGGATACCGTCCCGCCAGGCGAGACTACCGACCTGCGGGTGACCTACGACCCGACCTACCACAACGACGCCGGCGTGGAGGTCACCCGCCAGGTGATCATTGAAACCAACGACCCGGCTGCGCCGGTAGTGGAGTTCACCCTGCGCGCTAACGTCCTAAACCAGTAGGTCGATCATGTGGCTCGAAATGGGGCCCGCAGCGGGCGGGCTCGCGCAAGAAGGAGATGCTGTGAACACCAATTCCAATTTCTCACCTCGTCTGTTGCTGGGCGTCATTACTCTCATCGCCGGCTGCGTCGTCGTGAGCACCGCCGGCCTGTGGCTGGCCGGCGAGTTCGGCGGTTTCGGTCCGCTGGCGCCCGTCCCCACATCCGTGCCGGCCGTCGCCGTAGTCAACGACCAGCCTATCACGCTGCAACAACTGGACGATTTGGTTGCCATCAACCTGCTGATGACGTCGTTGGAGAAGGGGCAGCCCATGACGCTAACCCCTCAGCAGTGGCAGCAGGCCCGTAATGAGCTGTTGAATCAGGTCATTCGCAACACCCTGATCCTGCAAGCGGCGCGCAGCGCCGGCATCACCGTTTCCCAGGATATGATGCAGGCCGAGTGGCTGGCCTGGCTGCGCAAGTACGAACTCACGCCCACCGAGATCGATGCTCGACTGGCTCAGGCCGGCACCAGCCAGGAGGTGTTGCAGGAATGGCTGGGCAATGCGTTGGCGGCAAACTTGTATCTCCGCCAATACGTGGCGCCGGGCGGCGAGGATCAGGAGCGCGAGAAAGCGTACCAACAATGGATTGAGCAGCAACTCGCCACAGCACAGATTCAGGTCTACCAGATTCCGGTGAATTGAGGGCCCGACGAGTATCCTCGCCAGCCTCGCCAATGAAATAACGCCATGAGCAGCCCATGGGGTTGTGCCCTGGCAAGACCGCCATTGTCCGTCGAATAGGCCATTTGGCGGGGTCGGAACCCCGCCAAATGGCCCTGTTGTTCCGCCCACTCATCCCCTATACTATCTCCATGGTCAAGGACGGAGTTTGACGTGGGTGAGCCTGAAAGAGGGATGATGTCGGGATGCGACGCTATACGGTGAAGATGCCGGCCTCCTTCGAGGATGCGGTGACGCTGATCACCACAGCCTTGGATCAGCGCGGGTTCCGCGTGGTCCGCAGCTTCGACCTGGCCGGCGCACTGGATCCCGATGATCCGGCCTGCAGTTGCCCACATCACGGTACCGAGTGCTGCACCTGTCGCTACACAGTCCTACTGGTCTACCGGCCGCCTCAGGCATCGGGGCCGGTGCACTTCGCGCCCCACTCCATCGCCATCCACGGACGGGACGGTGAAGCGTACATCGGGCTGTTGCGGCTGGAACCCCGTTGCGAGACCGCGGCCGAGATGGCTGCCCAGGAGGAGACTCTGGTCCAGGCCCTGGTGGAGGCATCCCTGTCCCTGTTGGATGCGCAGTGATCATGGATGTGAATAACCGATACGAGGTATCCCGAGCTGGTGCGGCGTCGGGGGACCTGCAACAGCAGACCCTGAAGAACCTGGAACAGGTCGAGGACCGCGTTCGGCGCCTCCAACGCCTGGTGATGGAGGATGCACCCTGCGACGTCCTGAGTTCATCGAAGGGTTGTGAGATTCTGCGCGAGAGTGCGGCTGCCCAGGCCGTTATGGTCCGGTTTGAGCGTACCCTCTTGCTCCACGAGCTTGAGGAATGCCTGTTTCAGCTTCGTGACTGCGAATCGGGAGCCGCGCCGGCGCTGTTGGACGAGCTTCTGGAGATCTTCAAAGTTTCCGCGACTTAGTTCGGGAGGATGAAATCATGAGTGCAAGACAGTTAACCTTGCCGGTGGAGGGCATGACGTGTGCCTCTTGTGTGGGGCACGTGGAGCGTGCCCTCAACAAGGTCGCCGGCGTGGAGCAGGTCAACGTCAACCTGGCCACCGAGCGCGCCAGCGTCACCTTCGACCCCAAGCGATCTACTGTCACCGAGTTAGTACATGCCGTGCATGATGCCGGCTACGATGTACCTACCGAGACCGTCACATTGCCCATCGGCGGCATGACCTGCGCCTCCTGCGTGGGCCACGTGGAGCGCGCCCTCAATAAGGTGGATGGGGTGACCAGCGCCGGCGTGAACCTGGCTACTGAGAAAGCGACCGTCACCTACGTGCCTGGCGTGGCCAGCCTCACCGACTTTCGCCAGGCCGTGGCCGATGCCGGCTATGAGGCTTCGTCCCGAGGCTCAGCCCGAGGGGTGCTGGAAGCGCCCGAAGAGACCGTGGTCGAGGGCGAAGAGCTGGACGAGGTTGAGCTGAAGATGCGCTCCGCCCGCTTCCGCATGCGCGTGGCCTGGGCCTTCACCGCACCTATCACTGTGTGGATGTTCGCCGAGATGTTCTTCGGCATCGTCTGGCCCAACCAGACCATCTACGACCTGGGTATGATCCTGCTGGCCCTACCCGTCCTCTTCTGGGTGGGCCGCAAGACCTACACCGGCGCCTGGGCCGCCGTCCGACATGGCTACGCCAACATGGACACCCTCATCGCCCTGGGCACCGGCGTGTCCCTACTCACCGGGCCGGCCACATTCTTCTTCCCCGTCGCCAACTACGCCGGCGTGTCAGCCATGATCATGGCCTTCCACCTCACCGGTCGCTACGTGGAGGAGACCGCCAAGGGGCGCGCCTCCCAGGCGATCCGCAAGCTGTTGGAACTGGGCGCCAAGACAGCACAGATACTCGTGGATGGTCGCGAGGTCGAAGTGCCCATCGAAAACGTAGCTGTGGGCGACGTCATGGTGGTCCGCCCCGGGGAGAAGGTCCCCACCGATGGCGTGATCATCGAGGGCGAGAGCGCCGTGGACGAGTCCATGGCCACTGGCGAATCCATGCCCATCAATAAGCGGCCGGGGGACGAGGTCATCGGTGCGACGGTGAACCAGGAGGGGCTGCTCAAAGTCGAGGCCACTCGGGTGGGCAAGGACACCTTCCTGGCCCAGGTGATCAAGCTGGTGGACGAGTGCCAGGGCTCCAAGGTCCCCATCCAGGAGTTCGCCGACCGGGTGACAGGCGTCTTCGTGCCGGTGGTCATCGGCATTGCGATTGTGACGCTGCTAGCCTGGCTGTTCGTACCGGGGCTGATGCAACCACTGGTCAATGCCGGCACCTTCCTGCCGTGGGTGAATCCTGACCTGGGTGTCATTACCCTGGCCATCGTGTCCCTGGTGGCGGTGCTGGTCATCGCCTGTCCCTGCGCCCTGGGCCTGGCCACGCCCACAGCGCTGATGGTGGGCAGCGGCATGGGCGCCGAGAACGGCATCCTGATCCGCTCCGGCGCAGCCATCCAGACGCTCAAGGACGTGCACACGGTGGTCTTCGACAAGACCGGCACCCTCACCAAGGGCAAACCGGAAGTCACCGATGTGGTGATTTCAGATTTCAGATTTCAGATCGCAGATTTGGCCTTTGCTGCACCCACCCCCCTGCAGCCACCTGTGGCCGGAGGTAGCGGATTAGGAATTGTTGGGCTGGACTCTGCTCCCCAATCTGA
>JBHHTZ010000442.1:0-3985 GCA_046753605.1 Anaerolineae bacterium | reverse complement strand
CTGTACCGCTCGGAGCGCGACGTGTAGGCCCGAGCCAGTTCCGCCATGATGAGGGTGGTGAACGCCATGGTGCGCGCAAACACCAGATCATTCCCGGATGCGTGCAAAGCCCACACGAACGCGGCCAGCGTGACGACAGTTTCGATTACCGACTGCACGCCAATGAGCGACCACAAATCTCGTGTAAGGATCGGCTGCTCTGGTGGTCGTGGCGGCCGCTCCATGATGTCCGGCTCGCCCTTTTCCAGCCCCAAGGCCAGCGCCGGCAGGCCATCCGTCACCAGGTTTAACCACAGCAAGTGAATCGGCTGCAGCGGCGACGGCAGGCCGGCCAGGATCGCGATAAAAATGATCAGGATCTCACCGACGTTGCAGCTCAACAGGTAAAAGACGAACTTGCGGATGTTGTCGTAGATGACGCGCCCTTCCTCGATAGCCGAGACAATCGAGGCGTAGTTGTCGTCGGTCAGCACCATGTCGGCCGTCTCGCGGGCGACGTCCGTGCCTGTGACCCCCATGGCGACGCCGATGTGGGACCGTTTGAGAGCCGGCGCATCGTTGACACCGTCACCGGTCATGGCAACAATCGCCCCCCGCCGCTGCAACGCTTCAACAATCCGCACTTTGTGCTCAGGCGACACGCGTGCATAGACATCCGTCTCATCGGCCAGTTGCGTTAGGCGATCGTCGGTCATAGCGTGCAGGTCCTTGCCTGTCAAGACCTTTGATCCCCGCCTCAGCAAACCCAGCTCTCGGGCCACCGCCACTGCGGTCTCCTTATAATCGCCTGTTATCATGACCGTCCTAACACCGGCCCGCCGCGCCTTCTCGATGGCCGGCCCCACCTCGAGCCGCACGGGGTCTCGCATGCCCACCATTCCCAGGAAAATTAAGTCCTTCTCCAACTCCTCAGGCGTCGGATCGTCGGGAAGCTCATCCAGCGGCCTATATGCGACAGCCAGGATGCGCAGGGCCTGGCCAGCCATCTGCTCGTTGGCGCGGGCGATCCGCTCACGAATGTCATCTGTCATGGGCGCCTGCGCGCCCTGATCCTGATAGTGATTGGCTAGACCCACAACGATGTCGGGAGCACCTTTCACGTAGGCGATGTACGGAGACTGGCCATTTGCGGACACGTGGAGATTGCGGACGTCGTGCACGGTTGTCATGCGCTTGCGTTCTGAATCGAATGGAATCTCGGCGACTCTGGGCTGGCTGGCTTCCAGCTCATCTCGGAGGTAGCCCGCCTTCGCTGCCAGGGCAACCAGCGCGCCTTCCGTCGGGTCGCCGGCAATATCCCAGCCACGGCCGTCTTCAGCCTGGTCCAAGAGGGCGTCGCTGGCGAGCAGGCCGGCCTGCAGCAGCATCCGCAAGTCCTCATCCTCACCCGGGTCGATGTCTTGTCCGTTTCGGCTGAATCTTCCTTCAGGTTGATAACCCTCGCCTTCCACCCACAGCGTTTTGCCGGCCATCTCGACCTGAACGACCATCATCTCGTTCTGAGTGAGCGTGCCCGTCTTATCCGAGCAGATCGTGGTCGCGCTGCCCAGCGTTTCGACAGCCGGCAGCCGGCGGATCAGCGCGTGCCGCTCGATCATGCGCTGCATACCCAGAGCCAGGGTAATGGTGACGACCGCCGGCAACCCTTCGGGCACAGCGGCGATAGCCAGGCTCACTGCCACCATGAACAGCTCCAGGAGATGCTTCTCGTAGGTCGCCAGGTAGGCCAGGGGAGCGGCCAGCAACGTGCCCACGGCTGTGTCGCGCACCACGCTCACGCCGAACACAATCCCGCAGATGAGGAGCGTGGCGTAGCCGAGCACACGACCCAGATGGTTGAGCCGGCGCTGGAGCGGCGTCTCCTCCTCCTCATACGTCTGGATCATTTCGGCGATCCGTCCGATCTGGGTGGACATGCCGGTGTTGACCACCACGCCGCGTCCACGGCCATAGGCGATGACTGTGCCGGCAAACGCCATGTTGACGCGGTCGCCCAGCTCGGCTTGAGGGTCCAGGGTGACATCGGCATGTTTGGCCACGGGCATCGACTCACCCGTCAATGAGGCTTCCTCGATTTTCAGGTTGGCGGTTTCGACCAAACGCACATCCGCCGGCACAAAGTTGCCCGTCTCCAGGATCACAATGTCACCCGGCACGACCTCGCGCGATGGGATGATCTTGACACGCCCGTCGCGCACCACTCGAGCATCGGGCGCCGCCATCTTCTTCAACGCGCGCAGCGCGTTTTCGGCGCGCCGCTCCTGCAGCAGCCCCATCACCGCATTCAGGATGACGATGGCGATGATGGCAATAGCGTCGGTGTATCCCTCGGCCTGAAAGTACCCGATGAATGCGGAAATGCCGGCGGCGACGATGAGCATCCAGACGACAAAGTCATCGAACTGCTCCCACAACATGGCCAGCACGCCTGGCCGGGGCGCTTCTCTCAGCTCGTTCGCGCCATGTCGCTCGATGCGACGTGCGACCTCCTCTGCGGAGAGGCCGTGACCTATGTCAGTTTCCAAGAGCCCAACAATGGTATCAATGAGTTGGGCGTGTGAGTTATCTACGAGAGTCATGACTATGCCAGATTAGCCGCTGCTTGCGGCGCTACGCGCCGAGCGATTAGTCCTTGAGAGTATCGCACCTGGGCCAGCCTTTCCTGTCTTCTTGCAGGCTAGAAAACCTGCACCACGAGCAGTCTTCCCAGGTACTGATCATAGCACAGGAGGAACAGTCATGCGAGCATTTTGCATAACTACGCCGCCGACGGTCAGGCTTCTACCGACATGGCAAAACCGTCGCCATCGACACTGGCCGCCACCGGTTCACCTTGAATGAACGCCTCGGTCATCTCGCGCGCCAAATCGTCAGGATGTTGAACGGGCGGCGACTTCATCAGATACGCTGACGGCCCTTCTAGCGTACCACTGATGCCGCGATCTATGGCGATTTTGCACAGCCGCACTGCGTCTATGACCACACCGGCCGAATTTGGAGAGTCCCAGACCTCCAGTTTCAACTCCACATTCAGCGGTACATCGCCGAAGGAACGCCCCTCCAGCCGGATGTAAGCCCACTTGCGGTCGGTCAACCATGGCACAAAATCGCTTGGGCCGATGTAAACATTCTCTGGGCCGACATCGTAGGGCAATTGACTGGTCACAGCATTGGTCTTCGAGACCTTCTTGGATTCCAGCCGGTCGCGCTCCAGCATATTGTAGAAGTCCATGTTGCCCCCGACGTTGAGCTGGCTGGTTCGCTCCAGGCGGACACCGCGATCCTTGAACAGATTGGTCAACACGCGATGCACGATGGTCGCTCCGACCTGACTCTTGATGTCATCACCGATCATGGGGAGCCCGTGCTTCTTGAAACGCGCCTGCCAGTAAGCTTCGCGAGCAATAAAGACGGGAATGCAGTTCACCAGGCCACAGCCGGCATCGATGACCTGCTCAACATACCACTTCGTCGCCATCTCGCTGCCAACCGGCAGATAGTTGATGACAACATCCGATCCCGTATCTTGCAGAATGTCCTTGATGGGCGAGGTGGGGCCAGGCGCTTTGTTGATCTTCTGCTTTAGATACTTGCCAAGCCCATCATGCGTCATTCCCCGACTCACAGACACGCCCAGAGGAGGGACTTCAGCAAACCGAACTGTGTTGTTCGGCTCCACGAAGATCGCCTCGGACAGGTCCCGACCCACCTTGCGGCTGTCAATATCAAAAGCCGCGCTAAATTCAATATCGCGGACGTGATAGCCGCCCAGATTGACGTGCATCAGTCCTGGAACGAGCGCATCCTCGCCGGCATTCTTGTAGTACTCCACGCCCTGAACCAGAGCGGATGCGCAGTTTCCAACACCAATGATCGCAACACGAACTTTGTCAGCCAATTGTGTCTGCCTCCTTGTGTGAACTTATACAAGAGGGGCCGCCGCCGGTCGGCGAAACCACCCGCGGGCGCCCCGTGGATTAGCGTC
>JBHHTZ010000441.1:0-3989 GCA_046753605.1 Anaerolineae bacterium | reverse complement strand
CCCTACCTCACCCCGAATTATTGAGAAGATACCAAACTGACAATACTTACAGGGCTGTTACACGACCTTTACTGACAGCAGCAGTATAGATGTGATATACTGGGTGCAGGTAACATGATCAACAAGAACTGTAACCTTATGTTATCGGCCAATTTGATCCCAACTTTACACGGACAATGTCTGTTTCGAGTTCTTTCATGAGATTTTCACGCAATCTTTATCTATCCAGCAGATTGCCTGGACACGATTGTACTATAATGGCGAACAGTTACGTACCGGGTGACCCCACAACGGTGATCACTGTTTTTTGCTTCGCAAGTCGCCCCTGTCCTGGCCCATTTGACCCCTGCCGTAGACCTAACAGAGTGGAGATCGCTTTTGCCCCACTCGCCAGGGACCGAACGACACCTGGCTATGGTCTACTCAGCTCGCTTCAACCCCGAGGAACCTCGTATTCACGCAGATGGGGAGATCAAATGGGATATATTCTGACCAACGGAACCGAACCGGACATCCTGGACACCATCCGTTTCATTGCCATGGCACGAGGCCCACACCAGGTGGTAGTCGCTCAAAGCGCCTTTGAGATGCTGCAACAGGCGCGGCGGGATAGCCCTCGTCTGGCCGTCTGGGACCTGGCACCCAGCGATCGATTGGCAAGCTCGCACTTCGAGCAGTGGCATGCGGATTCCACACTGGGGCTGGTGCCTCTGGTGGTGCTGACGTCTGCCGGTTCGACTGCGACGTACATGCCGCCAACGTCTCCAGCAAATGGAGCAACATGTCTGGTCAAGCCTGTCGATCCGATTGAGTTCGGATTGCGTCTCGGCACTCTTCTGAACTCCGAGACCGAATCTTCATCACCCCCCCCGGCCGGCTATCAGCGCCAGATTGGCGATCTGGTGCTCGATTACCACCTGTTTCAGGTGAGGACAAGCGATAAAACGACCTCGCTGACGCCTACAGAATTCAAGCTTCTGCGCTACTTTGTGGAAAATCCAGGCCAGACCTTCTCGAGCGAACAATTGCTGGATGAGGTATGGAAATATCCACCTGGTGTCGGCAGTCCAGATGTAGTGCGCATGTATGTGAAGCGTCTGCGGGATAAGATCGAGCTCGATCCCCGCAAGCCCCAGCACATTGTCACCATTCCTGGCCACGGCTACCAGATGGCAAGGCCTGCACCGGCGCCGGTGCCTGCACCGGCACAGGCGTCGGAGACGTCTGGCCAATGCGCTGATGGCCGGCTATCCACCCGGCAGATCAACGGCATGACAGATCAGTACCGTGCAGGCACGATGCCGTCGACGTCCACCGACGGTACGCTCCAGGAAATCTTGCTGGCCCTTCAGACTGTCACACGAACCTGCCAGACGACGTTGGCAATGACGGCGTACCTGGTAGACGAACTGTCCCGCCGGGGAGCAAGGGAGCAAGGGGGTCAGGGAGATGGGGGGCTCGCTCTAGCGCCCCCCCCCACCTCTGCTCCCATGCACCTCTGCACAAACGAATCCAGCCCACCAGCAGACGAGATTACGGTTGCGGCCCAGTCATTAAGCGGACTGGCAGAAGATCTGCAGGCGACTCTGACTCAGTTGCAGGCCGGCTGGCCCGGCGCTGTCTCTTAACCCCCCTGGAGAGACATGAGCTGGGATGCGAGCAGTGCGATAAAGAGATGGGCGCAATGCAGGCTATTGGGAGGCAGGCTCTAGACTGGCATCATGGTCGAATCTGTCGGCAATCAGGATGCTCTATATGGCCGTGCTCTTGAACTGTACCAGCAGGGAGCCTGGGGCCAGGTCATCGATCTTCTCATCGAGGTGGAGGAGAAGAGCGACGACATGCGATCCCTGCTGGCAGCAGCCCGCTGGCAGGTGGCATTGGCGCGGGCCAAACAACGAGCACAGACGCAAGCGCAAGCAGCCCCGGACCAACGAGCTCGCGGTTGGTCTCGTCTACGCTCCCGGGTGATGCCGGCTGTACTGGTGACAGCCAATCTTCTCATCTATGGCGTGTTGGTCTTCGGCATCCTGGTCGCCTGGCAAGGCAGAAGCCTGACAGCTTTCTCCGCTCTCGCTACAACACCCCCTCGCGAGTCCCCCCTTCTCGGTCAGGCCGAGGCGGCCGTAGCTGTGCAGGACTGGGACAACGCGATCAGCACCCTGAAAGCGCTTTTGAAAAGCCAGCCTGACAATGTGGAAGCTCGGACCCAACTAGCCCTTGCTACGGAACAACGCCGGCTGGAGAGCCTGTTTGCTCAGGCTGAGGGATACTACAACCGCCGGCTGTGGGACCAGGCCATAGCCAGCTTTCAAAACCTGCGAGCTTCGGCGCCTGATTTCCGATCTGATGAAGTAGCAACCCGCCTCTGCCAGACATACGTTCAGGCAATACGCACTCAAATTGTAGAAGCTCAGAGCAGTATGGAGAAGTTGCTGCCTCTGCGGGCAAAGCTAACAGACTATGCGGCTGAGTGCAATGATAGTGATGATTTCTCGGTGGAGCAGAAACTGCTGGACCTCTACATTGCCGGCATCGAAGCCGCGCAATTGGGCAACTGGAAGGGGGCCATAGACTTCTTCACCCAGGTCCGGGCCGACAAGCCGGACTATGCCGGCGGCCAGACCACCAAACTGTTATACGCCGCTCGCATCAGAAGGGGTGAGTATCTTACCACTCAAGGAGAATGGGACCGCGCCCTGGAGGAGTACAACAAAGCCCTGGCCCTGGGCGTCCCTGACGTCGCAAACGCGACCCGGCTCCGGATGGCAGTGGTGCAAACTCTGGCAGCGCCCTCACCGACACCTACGCTGGTGCAGACATCGACGTCCACACCCACAGCAACGCCAATCCCGGCAACGCCGACGCCGACCGCTACCCCCATCACACCGACGCCGACGAGCACGCCGACCCCTTCCGCAAGCCCGGAACGGCTTCCAACGCCAACAACGCCCATTTATAGTATCCCACCATACCGCCCTCTCCCTTCTGCCGCACCGAGCCTGACACCCGTGCCAACACAGCCCCCGGCGCCACCCAAACCGGCGCCCCATCGACCTACGGCTACCCCGGTTCCACCCACGAACACGCCAGTCCCAACCAGTACACCGCCCCCAACCAGTACACCGCAGCCGAGTTTCACGCCGACTCCAGAGGAAGGTGAGCGGCCACCAACACCTACCTCACTACCTACGGAAGAGAGCCGGCCGCCAACACCTACACCGGCGTAGGGAGAATGACAGAATAGGGGTCGAGAGGGGACTGGATGGACGGTCCTGTTTACTCAATACATTCAACATCTCATACGTTGCGTTTGGCGTCCCATGTATCGCGCATCGCGTTCCATGCGTGTCTTGGGTTCATCCTGGTATTCATCGTCTTACTTTCGACGTCAGACGTGCTCGCAACCAGCGACACCTGCAACGGCGTCGTTACCAACGGCTGCTTCGAATCGGGGGTTATCTCACCGTGGCAGACCGGCGGAACCCTCGGGCGTTCCCTGGATAACAATGCCTGCGAAGGTCAATGGTCCATGCGGTTAGGTGACCCCATCGCATGGATACCGGGCAACCCCGTCACAGTGCCGGCCAGTTCGGCCTGGATAGGGCAAGCCGTGACCGTCCCGGCCGATATAGACAATCCGTATCTCTCCTTCTGTTACGACATCGTAACCCACGATAACTATCACTGGGCTTCCTTCCATGTGGAGATCCGTGATCCCGAGGGTCACACCCTGGCTCAGGTGCTCCGAGACGGGTACAATCACAACGGGAACACCGCTCATGGTAACAACAACCTGGGGTGGAAGACCGCCAGCTACAACCTTCGCTCTTTCCGGGGCAGGACAATCTGGCTATGGTTTGAGAACCGCAACGAGTGGGACGGAGCGCGGGGCATCTGGACCTATGTAGATGCTGTTCGGATCGCCGATTACCCCGACCGGACCTACTTGCCAGCCCTCATGCTGCGCCCTGAGGCGGGACCGAATC
>JBHHTZ010000440.1:0-3999 GCA_046753605.1 Anaerolineae bacterium | reverse complement strand
CTGCTGGACGACGTGCGCGTCTACCGCAAAGCCCTCTCTGTCAACGAAGTCAGTCTTCTCTACCTGGCCGCGCCGGGGTTCCAATTGCATTTCGACGAAGCGAAAGGGGCGAGCACGTTCCACGACGGTTCCGACAACAACCACAACGGCTTCTGTTCCGGAGACTGGTGTCCAAAAGCCGGCGTGAAAGGGCAGATGGGCCTGGCCGCCGAGTTTGACGGGCAGAACGACATCGTGCAATTGGCCAATGCCTCCGCGCTGGGGCTGAGAGACAGCAGCTTTACCGTGATGGCCTGGATTCGAGCAAAGCAATTAGCGAAACCCAATTCCCCGGGGAATGGTGAAGGCGACAGCTCCATCCTGGGCACCGACGAGGAGAGCACGAACAACGGCTTGCACCTGGTCGTTCGCAACGGCAAACCCTACATGGGCTTCCACGGCAACGATACCACCGGGACCACCGAGATCAAACCGAATTTCTGGTACCATCTTACCTGGCGCTACGACAAAGACAAGGGCGAGCAAGCCATCTTCGTCAACGGTTCGATGGACGCGGCCCAAACCGGACACGGTCCTTTCCAGGGCAACGGCACGGTCTACGTGGGCCGCGCCCTGGGCGGCCGCTACTTCCACGGCCGCGTAGACGAGCTGGCCATCTACCCCAGCGCCCTCAGTGACAACGACATCCGCGACATCTTCCTCTACCAGGGAAGCTGGATCGAGGAGCGCGAGAGCCACGAGATCACAATTGACACAGACACTCCAAGCTCGGTGCTGAGCTCGTACAAGGAGGGCAGCAGCAACTATCGCGCCAACAAGGATGCGATGTTCGGCATCCAGGCCAGCGACCCCACCTCCAGCGTTAAGTTGGCCGAACTGGGCGTCAGGAAAAATGGGCAGAGCAGCTACACCTGGGTCGGCGCGCCGGCCTGCCAGGACAGCGCCGATGCCGCCTGGTGTCCCACCTTCAAGCCGGCTGACTTTGGCGGCGAAGGGACCTACACCTTCCAGACCCGCGCCACCGACGCCACCGGCCATCGTGAATCGCCCTCCAAAACCTACTCCCTCTACGTGGACGGCACGCCGCCCAACGTGACGACAACGACGGCTGACGGCGCCCTGCTGACACCCCGTGCGGACCCCACCCGGCCGAACACCTGGCTGCTTTCCTTCTCCGGCACGGTCAGCGACCCCAACCTGAGCAGCGGCGCGGCCGGTAGCGGGTTGGTTCCCGATAGCGTGCGGGTGCGGCTGGTGGACGCGGATGGCCAGACCGCCGGCAAGACGACGCAGAAGGCCACCGTCTTCGGCGGCAGCCAATGGTCGGTCGAATACCCCCTCTACCAGGCCAACCCCACCGGTGTCTACATCCTCACTGTGGAGGCCGCCGACAACGTGGGCAACAAGGCCGCGACAGCGCTGGCCACCTTCCAGTTGGACGCCAGCCCCGCCGGCGCCGAACTGGACACAGATGCTGTACCGGCCAACATCATTTCCAACACCCTTACCCTGCAAGGCGTGGCCCAGGATACACCCAGCCTGCCGGACGCGGTGCTGCGCCTGCACCTGGACGAAGCCGCCGGCTCGCGAACGTTCATCGATACCTCCGGCCGGGGCAATCACGCCACCTGCAGCGGCTCCGCCTGCCCGGCCGCCGGGGAAATCGGCAAGTTTGGCCGAGCCTTGCAATTCGACGGCGCCAATAGCGCCACCGTGCTGAACAGTTTGGACTTCGCCAAGGCCGATTACACGATCGCCGCCTGGTTCCAGAGCGGTGCGGCCGCCACGCAAGACATCCTGACGGCCGTCACCGCCGCGGGCCAGCCCGGCATCCGCCTGCAACTGGACAGCGCCGGCAAGCTGCACTACCTGCACCGCTTCCCGGCCGATAGCAGCACCGGCAGCGAGCTCGCCGGCAGCCGGGCGCTCAACGACAGCGCCTGGCATCACCTGGCCGCCGTGAAGAGCGGGAGCAATCTGTCGTTGTACGTGGACAGCATCGTTGTGGCTTCAGGCAGCGACAGCTCGGCCGCCACGGCCGCCCTGGCCGTCACCCTGGGCCAGAACTTCAACGGCCTGCTGGACGACGTGCAGGTCTACAAGCGCGTCCTGACGACCAGCGACATTCGCTCCCTGGCCCAGACCCAGGTTTCCGGTGTGGCCGGGGTGGACATCGCCTTTACGCCGCGCTCTGGCAGCGCGCCGTTCTACGATGGCAGCAACGGCGATTCCCAACTGCGCCTGCCCTTCGAGCAAAACTTCGCCGCCGATGGGGCATCCCTGCCCAATACCGCCGACGAGACCCGGCCGGCTGCGCTGCACACCGGCGCCGGCGACGCCACCAACAAGGCTGTGTCCGGCGCGGTGGGCAGCTACGCCCTGCAACTGGACGGCGTGGACGACTATCTCAGCGTGGACAACGGCGCCGGCCTGACCGCCGACCAACTGTCGGTCTGCGCCTGGGTCAAGCCGGAGGCGGGCAACCCCGCCGGCGCGGTCATCGCCCAGCGCTGGGGGAGCAGCGGCGCCAACTGGGCGCTGCGCATGGGCAGCAGCGGCTTTGCCTGGCAGCACAGCGCCATCTCCACCTACAACAACATGCAATCCGAAGCGCCCGTCGCCGGCCAGTGGCGCCACCTGTGCGGCGTGGCCAGCGACATCCAACAACTGCTGTACGTCAACGGCGAAAAGGTAACTGCCGGCTGGGGCAACAGCGCCTCCGGCAGCGGCAACGGCCTGAATCTGGGTCGTCAAGTGGGCAGCAGCGCCCACTACTTCAAGGGGGCCATCGACGATGTGCGCGTCTACCCGCGCGCCATCTCCGCCAACGAGGTGAACGCCCTCTACCACAGCGGCTGGCAGCCGGCCGGCTACAGCAGCGGCCTCCAGGCCCAGACGGTCGAGTCGCCCAAAGTCCTGGCCGCCCGCGCCCAAGCCTCATCCAACCTGGCCTGCCAGACCTACAGCAGCAGCGACACGCCTGTGGCCATCAACGACTACAAGACCTCCCTCTCCAGCATCAGCGTGCCGGACGACTTCAGCGTGGACGACATCAACCTGACCGTCAATATCCAGCACACCTGGGACGGGGACTTGTCGGGTTATCTCATTGCCCCCAATGGCGAGCAAGTAACCCTGTTCAATCGCCGGGGAGGTGGTGGCGATAATTACACCAGCACCCAATTCGATGATGAGGCGGCCGCCATCATCAGCAGCGGCGCCGCGCCCTTCACCGGCCAGTTCCGGCCCGAATCGGCGCTCAGCGCAGCCGAGGGCCAGCCGGCCCAGGGCGCGTGGCAACTGCGGGTCGAGGACCATGCCGGCGGAGACCAGGGCCAGATTAGCAACTGGTCGCTGGAACTCTGTTCGCCCCCCGTTCCCCCGCCGCCCCCCATCCTGGCCGCGGCCGGTTCCTACGACACGCCGGGCTATGCCCAGGGTGTGGCCGTGGCCGGGCACTACGCCTACGTGGCCGATGGCTACAGCGGCTTGCGAGTGATCGACATCTCCAACCCGGCCGGCCCCCGCGAAGTCGGGTTCTACGACACACCGAGCTCTGCCTGGGGCGTGGCCGTGGCCGGGCACTACGCCTACGTGGCCGATGGCTACAGCGGCTTGCGAGTGATCGACATCTCCAACCCGGCCGGCCCCCGCGAAGTCGGGTTCTACGACACGCCGGGCTATGCCCATGGTGTGGCCGTGGCCGGGAACTACGCCTACGTGGCCGATTACTACAGCGGCTTGAGAGTGATCGACATTTCCAACCCGGCCGGCCCCAGCGAAGCCGGTTCCTACGACACGCCGGGATATGCCCAGGACGTAACCGTGGCCGGAAACCATGCCTATGTGGCAGACTACCAGGACGGCCTGTGGATGATAGACATCAGCGACCCGGCCCATCCCACCAAAGCAGATAGCTACGACACGCCGGGCATAGCCCGGGATGTGGTCGTGGCCGGGAACTACGCCTACGTGGCCGATGGGGGTGATGGCCTGATT
>JBHHTZ010000439.1:0-4027 GCA_046753605.1 Anaerolineae bacterium | reverse complement strand
GCCAAAACGCGGACTGTGGTCCGCTTGGAGCTTGAAATTTGGATCTACTGAGTCTACTAAGGAGGAGATAGAACTCATGACCGCACCGACTCACAAACCAGGGATGGATCGGCGAACTTTCCTGAAGGTGTTAGGAGTCGCCGGGGCAGGGATGATGGCCGGCCCTGCGCTGTCCGCTTGCACGCAGGGCGCAGCACCGGCACCAACCACCGCCCCACAGCCTACGGCACTGCCGGCGACGGCCACGCCCAAGCCACTACCCCAGAGCGTGGTCATCGCTTTCAACGACGAGATCGCGTCTTTGGATCCCCATCGGGTCAACCGGAACCTGACCCAGTTGTCCCCGCACAAGTGCATCTGGGATCATCTCATTGCTCAGGATCACGATCTCGTCTACCAACCCCACGTGCTCAAGAAGTGGGAGTGGGCATCGGAGGATCGGTTGGCGCTGGATGTGGAAGTCCAGGACGGGATCAAGTTCCACAACGGCGATTCCCTCACGGCCGAGGATGTGGCCTTCACTTTTGATCGGATGAAGTCGGAAGGCATGGCATACGCCGGCATCTGGAAGAAGATCGAGAGCATGGACATCAAGGACGATCTCCACCTGCGTCTCAACTTCTCCCGTTACGACCCATCCATCATCGCCTGGATGGGGTTCTTGAATTCGCTTGTGATCCCCAAGAAGTACTTCCAGGAGGTAGGCGAAGAAGGGTTCTTCAAGAATCCGGTGGGATCAGGCCCCTACAAGTTCAAAGAGTTCGTGGCCGGCAGCCACCTGACGCTCGAAGCGTTCGATGGCTACTGGAAGGGCTCGCCCTCCATCAAGACAGTCACCTTCAAGATCGTTCTGGATCCGACAGCTCGTTCGGCCGAGATTGAGGCCGGCGACTCTGATTTCACGCTGGAGGTCCCCATCGCCGACTTCGATCGGTTGACCTCTCTACCGGGGCTGAAAGGGATCAAGCAGCCGATTACCGACGTGGCCGTCCTGTTCGTCGCCCCTTATTTCGAGCCCTTCGCCGACGAAGGAGTGCGAGTGGCGTTGCACTACGCCCTGGACAAGGAGAGCATTGTCAAGAACGTGCTGCTCGGCTTCGGTCAGCCACTGTCCACGACGGAAGCGCCCAAGTACATGGCCTACCCCGAGGGCTACACGTTCCCTTACGACCCGGACAAGGCCCGGGAATTACTGTCTGCTGCCGGCTACACCAAGGACCACCCACTGAAACTCGCCGTGATGGCCACCAAAGGCTTCAAGACCCGCGATTTTGAGGTGATCCAGGCCTGTGTGGGCATGTGGAAAGAGGTGGGGGTGGAGGCCGAGATCGAGACGATCACGCTCCCACAGTTCTTTGACATGCGGAAGGCGGCCAAGCTGGCGCCGCTCTCCCTGTACTTCTGGTCCAACGCCACCGGCGATCCCATCAACTCAGTGGGCCTGTCCAACTGGCCTCCCAGCCCCTTCTCGGTCTGGAAGAGCGATGTGGATTACACCGGTATGAGCGAGGCACTGAACCAGCAGCTCACGCCGATCTTCACCGAGAAGGACGAGGAGAAGCGCATCGCGGCTGCCCACGAAGGGGCCAAGTACGTGGTGGAGCATGGGTTCATCATCCCCCTCTATCAGGCCTTCTCGCCGATTGTGATGAAGGAGGGGCTGCAGTACGAGCCCTACCCGCAAGGTTGGTTGGTGCCCTACGAGATGAGGTGGACATAGGAAGGCGGGGCCACGAATGAATTCGGGTGCGTTCAAAATGGGTTGGTAGGGGCGGGTCTTGCACCCGCCCAGGGCGACCGCAAGGGATCGTCCCTACACCCGGATTTGAATACACCCAATTCATTCGTGGCCCGGGAGGTACATGGAGTTGCTCTACATTGCGCGACGTCTTATCTACGCCATTGTGTCACTTTTCGGCGTGTCTGTCGCCGCTTTTGTGATCCTGCGGCTGATACCTGGCGATCCGGCGCTCTTGATGGTCGGTCCCACCGCCAGCGAAGCCGATATCGAGGCGATGCGGGAGTATCTGGGCCTGACCAAGTCCATCCCTGAACAGTACCGGGTTTGGCTGAGTACCATCTTGCGAGGGGACCTGGGGACCTCCCTCCGCTTCAGTGGGAATGTAGTTGACCTGGTCGTGGACCGCCTGCCGGCGACCCTGGAACTGGCACTGGCCGGTGTGGCTCTGGCCTGTCTGATTGCCCTGGTCATTGCTGTGATGTCGGTGCTGAAGAAGGGGACGTTTCTCGAAGCGATTGGCACTTTTGTGGGCCTGATCGGTTTCGGCATCCCCAGTTTCCTGTGGGCGTTGATCTTCATTGTGGTATTTGGGGCCATTGCCCGTGTTTTGCCGGTCTCTGGGCGCATTGACAGCGGCATCGGGGTGGCTCGGGTAACCGGGTTTCTCCTCATAGATACCTTGCTGGCCCGCGACCTCCACGCCTTCGCCAGCGTGGTCAAGCATATCGTCCTGCCGGCATTCGCCCTGGCCTTGCCTCTGGCAGCCATGCTCATGCGCACCCTCAAATCGAGCCTGCTAGATGTGATGGGTGAGGATTACATTTTCACCGATCGAATGAAGGGGCTGTCGGAGACATACATTGTCTGTGTGCGTGCGCTCAAGAATGCGCTGATCCCGACGCTAACGATCCTGGGCGTGCAATTCACCTTTCTGGTGAGTGGCAGTATTGTTATTGAAAAGATCTTCAGTTGGCCGGGGTTGGGTCTGCTGGCCCTCACCGGTATTCAGTATCGAGACTTTCCGCTGGTTCAAGGCCTGATCGTCGTCTATGCCCTCATTCTCATCGTCACAAACCTGGCAGTTGATCTGCTGTATGGGTATTTGAATCCAAAGATTCGCTATGCGTAGCACACTTTCGGCACGCCCCTTCGCTGTTCCTCGTGTGGATACGGCCTGGTTGCGAGAGAAGGAGATCGCCTTCGGCCTGGTGGTAGTCGTCGTCCTGGGGGTTCTGGCTTTGTTCGCACCCCTGGTAGCGCCCCACGACCCCAATGCGCAGCAGTTGGCCTACGCCTACCAGCCGCCGGCCTGGATGGCAGGGGGCACCGGCGAGCATCTGTTGGGCACCGACAGCCTGGGGCGAGACATTCTCAGCCGGCTGGTTTACGGCGCACGGGTGGCCTTGTTCGTGGCCGTGGTAGCGACCCTGTTCTCGGCGGTTGTGGGAGTCACCGTGGGCCTCCTGGCCGGCTACTACCGGGGTTGGGTGGACGAGGTCGTCATGCGCCTGGTGGATATGTGGATGTCCTTTCCGCCAGTGCTGCTGGCTGTGGTGTTGATGGCTCTCCTGGGGGTGGGAGCCCTGAAAGTGGCTCTGGCCATCATTCTGGTGGACTGGACACGCTTCGCCCGAGTCATCCGGGGAGAAGTGTTCAACATTCGGGAGCAGGACTTTGTGGAGGCTGCCCGGGCGGTGGGCATGGGGAATTTGCGCATTGTATGGGAGGAGGTCTTTCCCAATGTGGTGCCGCTCCTTCTGGTGTTGGCCTCGCTGGAGATGGGACTGGCGATTGTCATCGAAGCGCTGCTCAGCTTCGTCGGCCTGGGCGTCAAGGCCAGCACGCCTTCATGGGGCAGCATGATCAGCGAGGGGCTGGCCTATTTTCGGGTAGCCTGGTGGGGCCTGATCTTTCCAATGGCTTTCCTGATTGTCAGCGTCTTCGCTTTTAACCTGCTGGGTGATGGCTTGCGCAAGAGGCTGGACCCGCGCATGATGCTGATAGGGTGAGCCGATAGGGTGAGGATGGGATGGGCCGGCGGTTGAAACCGTGCCTACCATTGCGAAGTCGCCCTACGCCGGCTAGCCGCCGTAGGGCGGCTTTGCAAGGGTTGCCGCGAATTCATTCGCCAGGCACGTGACAGGATAAGCCAATCATGAGTCAGCCGCTGTTGGCTGTAGAGAATCTGCAGACCTACTTCCTCACCGGCACCAGCATCGTCAAAGCGGTGGATGGCGTCAGCTTCCAGGTGCAAGCCGGCGAAGTCCTGGGACTGGTGGGAGAATC
>JBHHTZ010000438.1:0-4037 GCA_046753605.1 Anaerolineae bacterium | reverse complement strand
CCTTCGGCAGCAGCCAGTTCTACATCATGAAAAGCCGCCGGCCCGACCTGGACTATCTGTACACCGTCTTCGGTCAAGTGGTCGAAGGTATGGACGTCGTGAACAGCATCGAACGCGGCGACATTATTGAGTCGATTGATATTGAAGAGAAATGAGCCTGATATAGACAAGGAGCGTAGCGCCCGTTGGCAAGAACACGAACGCGCACGAAACAGAAGCGCCAGAAGGCTACCCAACAACAGAAGACCGTCACAATTGCAGTTTCCAGAGGCGCCGTGCTCATGGGCGGCGGCGTCCTGTTAGCCCTGGCGCTGACGGTTGCAGCCGGCTTGCTTCTGGGCCAGCGACTGGCCAGGCCCGCTGGCCAACCCCAGTCCGTCGCCCAGCAGCAGGCGGTATCTCCGCAGAACTTGCCGGCTCAGTCATCAGCCCTCCAGAATGACACGGGCAAGCCGACATACGCCGGCCCGCCGCCCATGACCATCGACGCCTCGAAGGCGTACACCGCCACGATCAAAACGGACAAGGGCGACATCGTGATACGCCTGCGTCCCGATCTGGCTCCGCAACATGTGAACAACTTCGTCTTCCTGGCCCGCCAGGGTTTCTACGACGGCCTGTGGTTCCACCGCGTGATTCCCGGCTTCATCGCCCAGGCCGGCGATCCCAAGGGGGATACCACTGGTGGGCCAGGCTATCTATTGCCTCACGAAATCACCGACACGCCGCACAAGGCCGGCACTGTCGCTATGGCCCGCCTCTCCGATCCGTTCAACCCGGAGCGCGACTCCAGCGGCAGCCAGTTCTACATCGTGCTGGAAAACTCTCAGCAGGCCAGCGATCTGGACGGCCAGTACACCATCTTCGGCGAGGTCGTTCAGGGGCTGGATGTGGCCCGCCGCCTGACGCCGCGTGAGCCGAGCGACGAATATCGGGGCGACGAGATCATAACCATCGAGATTACAGAGAAATAGGGGCGAGGCCGGTCAGAGAGCCTGTCTCCCTCGCTCCTACGGTCAGTGATAGCTCATCTTTATGCCAAGAAGAAAGGAGACGCAATGCAGAATTCCCGCTGGATCTTCTTATCCATCAGCCTCCTAATTGCGATAACGCTGGTCGCCTGTGGCGGCACGCAGGCATCGCCAACCCCAACTCCCACGGCCGCACCCACAGACACGCCGGCCCCCACCAGTCCGCCCGCCCCCTCGGGTCCGCCGGCCATTGCGCGGGAAGGCACCGCCACGGTCGCCGGCACATTGACCGCCTACGAGACTGGCGAGAAGGTGGGCGATATGTACGTGTATTTTTTCGAGGCGACTCGCGATGCACAGGGCCAGATCAACGTATCCCCGGACGCCGTGGCGGCCGGGTCTATCCTTCAGGCAGCCCAGGACAATGATGGTAACTTCTCGATAGAGTTGCCGGCCGGCCAGTACGTCATGGGTGTGACGGACCAGCCCGATAACCCTATGTCGTCCAACTTCAGCCCCGTCGGTACGGCTGACCGCCAGGTCGTGTTTCTCGACCTGAACGATGGCGATTCGGAGACCGTCGATGGCTTCGTGCTGCTTGGGCGCATTGTCAGCCTGCCAGGCCCAACACCACCAGTCGCAACCGTAATCGATGCCGAAGCGAAGGACTACTACGCCATCATCAAGACCGAAAAAGGTACGATTAAGGCCAAGCTATACGACGACCTGGTCCCGATGACGGTCAACAACTTCGTGAGCCTGTCGCGCGACGGGTTCTATGATGGCGTCACTTTCCACCGCGTCATCGAGGACTTCATGGCCCAAACGGGCGATCCCACCGGCACAGGCACTGGCGGGCCGGGCTATCAGTTCGCGGACGAGTTTGTGCCAGAGCTGAAGCATGACTCAGCCGGCATCCTCTCCATGGCTAACTCTGGTCCCAACACCAATGGCAGCCAGTTCTTCATCACGTTCGCGCCCACGCCCTGGCTAGACGGCAAGCACACTATCTTCGGGAAGGTGATCGAAGGGCTGGATGTTCTCGACAAGATCACACGTCGCAACCCCCAGGAAAACCCGGATGCCCCGCTTGGTGACAAGATCGAAACCATTGAGATCGAAGAGGTAGGCCAGGGCCAACAGCCATAGCTGCGAAGACCCTAATCCTAATGCGAAGACCCTAAAGGTTTCTGAAACCTTTAGGGTCTGGCATCAGAGTGCTACTCCCACACCATGAAGGAGATCGCGACTAATATGCGCATCCAACGTTTCCTTCGGGATGAGGCCGGCGCTGAAAGCGCTGAGTACACGGTATTTGCCCTCATCATCTTCGTGCTGATCATCCTGATGATGATTCCGATCAGCGACCGCGTCGAGATGTTGTGGCGCGGGCTCCTGGAAATCCTGCGCAGGATCGTGGACACGCCGCCGGCAACCGCCCCGGCGAAGTAGGGGAAGGATTGGTCAACTACGCCGGCGAATGGTGACGTCAGGCATAGGTTCCCCGTTGCGGGTGACAATGCGGCGGGCCTCGGCCAGCACGCCGGCTACCATGCGGCGGCGATTGAACAGCTTGCAGCAATTCCCGCTACTTGCATTTTTTCGCTTTCCGCACGAGGCATTGGCGTCTCCACCCGTATTTGAAGGCCGGGGCCGCTCGAAAGGGCGCTGAAGACCTGGAATGTCGTTGGCCTCAGCCAGGAAGACGGGTCCCTTGTCACCCCTGCTCCCCTGCACCTCTGCTCTCCTGCTCAACACGCCGGGCCAGAGCCAGCGTGTAGTTCCCCGTGCCGCAGCCGACGTCCAGGGCCCCCACCCCCGGCCGCACCCCCGCCAGAGCGAAGACCGCCTCCTTCTCCCGGTCGTCGGCGAAGGCGCCCAGGGGCGTCGTATACCAGGCGTCGTACCGGGAGGCCAGGCGGTCGAAGGCTGTGACGGCGTCAGCAGGCTTCATCCACTGTTGCATCATTTTGTCCATCATTTATCTACCCGAAAAGAATTCTGTCCCCAATGGTGTGCAGGCTGCTCGGCCCAGCTTCAAACCAACGCCACAGCCAGTATTTCTCGATCAACACTTTGACCCAGTGCCAACGTCGGGCCGGGGGGCGCAGTGCGACAGCCGGCGCCTGGGGATCGTAGAAGTTCCCCTCACCGTAGCCGGCGCGACCGTCGCCCAATTCGATGAAGCAGCCGCCAAAGCCGTCGAATGACTGCGGCTCGCCCTGTCCGGTGATCGCGACGGCCAGGTTGTGAGCCAGCACCTCGGCCTGCTTGTGAGCGAATACACCCGCCTTGGGCAGCACCAATGGCTTGTCGGGCTTGAAGCGGCCGGGCAGCGGTAAGGCAGGCCGGTAACGGCGACCACGATGCGCCCGCCTTTGAATTCGCGCAGGACATCCCGCAGCCGAGTTGCGCCCTCCAGGGTGTAGGGGGTATGTGCGGCTTCGGCAAAGCCGGGTGTTAGCTCGGGGGCCGGCTGCGCGCCGAGGGCGACTACCAGTTAATCGCCCGTGAATTCGCCGGCCGAGGTCTGCACCTTACGCGTCGCTGGTTCAATGGCCCGGATGTCCGCCTGGGTAAACTCGATGCCGTGGCGGGTCAGCCGGCTCAGGTCGGCTTGAATATGCTCTGGTTCGCGCCAGCCAAGCATCAGCCACAGCAGTGAGGGGTTGTGCAGGTGCCTGGCCTCCCGATCAATCACCACGATGCGATGTTCGCGTGGCAGGTGACGGCGCAGTTCGTTGGCGGTGACCAGGCCACCCACGCCGCCGCCGAGGATGAGAATTGTCTTGCGAGTCATCAGGGGAACTCCTTTCGTGATCAAAACACGATCACCTTGTCAGCGGCCAGCGTCCAATCGCCGGCCAGATCGATGCCGCCCAGTTGCACACCCTCAATCAGATCCTCAGGCCCGACCCCGCGGGCCTCGCGGCATGAGCCTCAGACGGCCACCTCGCCCCGCCGGGCCAGGTATGCCATCATCCGCTCGATGTTGTAGTAACCATTGGGCGTTCGCTGGCCTCGTTTTGCGCAGGCGACGCCATCGCCAATGAGGAAGATGCGGAC
>JBHHTZ010000437.1:0-4050 GCA_046753605.1 Anaerolineae bacterium | reverse complement strand
ACCGCCGGCCAAACCCCCGTTCAAGCTGCTCCGCGCTCAGATGGATCATCGTGGGCCGGCCATGTGGACACGTGCGCGGCGCGCTGCTCGCCTCCAGGTCACGCACCAGGGCCTGCATCTCCTCGTGGGTCAGCGTTTGGCCGGCGCGCACCGCCCCCTGCTTGCAGATGCCGGCGACGATCCGTTTTTCGCGCTCTTCATCGACGCGTGAGCTGCCCCCCGCAATTTCATCCAGGATGCCGGCCAGGGACCGGGCCGGATTGCCGCCTTTCAGAATCTCCGGCACTGCTCGAATCAGAATCGTTTCACCGCCGAAGGGCTCGATCTCAAACCCGGTGAGCCTCAGGTCCTCCAGGCACCCTTCGAGCGTCTCCAGTTGGGGACCGGTGAGCTCGACGGTGATAGGGTCGAGGAGAGCCTGGCCGGCGCTGGGCGCGTCATCGGTGTTCACCAATTGCTCGTAGAGCACCCGCTCGTGGGCCGCGTGTTGGTCAATGAGATACATGCCGGCCGGCCCTTCGGCGATAATGTACGCCTGGGCGATCTGGCCGACCACGCGCAGGGGGGGGAGGAGATTGGAGATTTCAGATTTCAGATTTGAGATTGGTTCAGTGTCGGCGGTGCGCTGGAGTTCCAGGGCGAATTGGGCGTCTGGACGGTCGTGGGGGGAGCCGATGCGTTCCCAGTCGGAGAGGCCGGCATGGTGTGTGTGAGACGCGACGTGGGGCACGGGCGCCTGGTCTACCACGGCGGTGCGGACGGCTCGCTGTACGGCGGTGAAAACGCCCCGTCCGTCGCGAAACCGCACTTCGCTCTTGGCCGGGTGAACGTTCACATCCACCTCGGACGGGTCCAACTCGATCTGGATCACGGCGATGGGGTGCCGGCCTTTCGGCAACAGCGTGCGATACGCCTCCCCCACCGCAAAGGTCAGCGACCGATCCTGAATCCACCGCCGATTCACAAACAGATCGATGTAGGCGCGGTTGGAGCGGTGCAGGGCCGGCGGACTCACAAAACCAGCAACAGACACCTCTCCCCCCACCCCAGTTGAGCCATCCGTGGATTTCCCCCGAGTTCCCCGCGCCATTTCGGAATTCGGAATTCGGAATTCGGAATGTTCCTGCGATCCGAGATCGACGGTTCCCTCTAGTTCCCCTCTAGTTTCCCCGAGTTCCTCCAGGTTCCCGTTGGTCTCTGCTAGCGGTAGGAGTTGCTGCGCAATCCCCAGCCCATACACCTCGATCAGCACATCCAGCAGTTTACCGCTCCCCGTCGATTGGAACGCTATGCGCCCGTCGGCCAGGAGAGTGAAACGGCGGTCGGGGAAGGCCATGGCGACGCGGGTGACGTAGGTCTGGATGTGGCCGGTCTCGGTGCGGGCGGTGCGCAGGAATTTGCGGCGGGCCGGCGTGTTGTAGAACAGGTTCTCGACGGTGATGACGGCGCCGACCGTCGCGCCCCTGGCCTGCCGATCAACGATCTCACCGCCGTCCAGCCTCAACAGCGTGCCTACATCTTCGCCCCCGGACCGAGTCACCAGCGTGACCTGAGAAACCGCGGCGATGCTGGGTAGCGCCTCGCCCCGGAAGCCCAGCGTGCTGATGTGCGCCAGGTCGTCGGCGGTGTCCAGCTTGCTGGTGGCGTGGCGCTCGAACGCCGTCTCCACCTCGCTCTGCGGGATGCCGTGGCCGTTGTCGATGACGCAGATCAGCCGCCGGCCACCCTCGCGGATTTCCACCTTGATGTCGGTAGCGCCGGCGTCCAGGGCGTTTTCGACCAGTTCCTTGACGACGGAGGCTGGCCGCTCGACGATTTCGCCGGCGGCGATCTTGGCGGCGACAGAGGGGGGAAGAACGTGAATTGACATAGCGCCCGAATTATAAGCGTGCACGCACGTTCGGTCAATGTGTGAAAGTTACTTTGGCGCCATTGCCAATATCCAATACCCAATATCCAATACCCAATATCCAATACCTAATACCTGACATCCACGACTATTCTCGTGCCCGCACCGGGCGGACTCTCAACATGCAACTCGCCACCGAGCAGGTTTGCCCGCTCCCGCATACCGACCAGCCCCAGCCCGGCCTTCTGGCTTGAGTTGCCAGTGCTGTCTACGCCTCCGATGCCGTCGTCGGCGACAGACAGGCGCAGGCTGTTGCGGTTGAAGGCCAACTCTACCGTCACCGTGTCGGCCTGGGCGTGTTTGTGGACGTTGGTTAGCGCTTCCTGGGCGATGCGAAACAGGTTCAGTTCGGCGTCGGCGGGCAGCCGGCGCTCCTCCCCGACAATTGCAAAGTTGACCTCTAATCCGTTCTGGCCGTTCAATCGTGCGGCTTCCTGCCGGAGAGCCTCGCTCAGTGAGAGGCGTTCCAGCGGCGTTGGGCGCAGATTCCACAGAGAGCGGCGGGCTTCCTCCAGGCTGCGCCGCGCCAGGGTCTTGGCGCGCTCCAGGCTGGCTGTGGCCTGCTCCGGTCGCCTGGCTGCTACACGCTCGGCGGCCTCCAGTTGAACCACGATACCGGTCAGTCCTTGTGCGAGGGTGTCGTGGATCTCCCGCGCCAGCCGGTTGCGTTCTTCCAGTGCGGCCACTTCACGGCTCTGGTCGTAGAGCCGGGCGTTGTCCACAGCGATGGCTACCTGCCGGCCAATCGAGCTAAGCAGGTCTGTCTCGCGGCGCGTGAACTGGCGGTCGCCGTAGCTGGCCACTGCTAGCACGCCGAGGATGTGCCCTTTGGCTTCCAGGGGCACGCCGGCGAAGGAGCGCAAACGGCCTCGCAACGCCGCCGGGTGAGGGACTACGGTTGAATTCTCATCAATGTCTTTGACCAGGAGCGGCTCCCTGTGCTGTGCTACGTGGCCGCTGAATCCCTCACCGAACCGTAGCCAGTGTACCTGACGCGCCAGTTCTCCGCCGGCGCCACGATAGGCGCTAAGTATCAACCCCTCCATTTCTTCATCCACGAGATAAATCCAACCGACGACGGATGGTGAGTGGCAGCTCTCAGATAGTGAGTGGGGCATTCCGAGGTCTGCACTCCCCAGCCCGAAATCTGAAATCTGAAATCTGAAATCTGAAATCTGAGTGTCGGTTTGCATTACTTTCAGCACCTCGTCCAAAGCGTTGTTCAGCACCTCGTCCAGGTGCAGCGACTGGCTCACGGTGCTCGCCACGGCGTACAGCGTCGACAGTTCGGCGGCCCGTTGGCTGATCGTGTCGAAGAGGCGGGCGTTCTTGATCGCGATTGCCGCGTGATTGGCAAACGTTTGGGCCAGTTCCAGGTCGTCGGCAGTGTATTCGCGTTCGGCTTCGTGGTAGAACGCCAGCATACCCAGACTTTCGTCGCCGTGGGCGAGGGGGAGAAGCGCCACCGAGCGATAACCTTCGCGGCGTACCGATTCGTGGATGACGGAAAGACGCGGATCGTTTGCGGCGTCGCGGATCACCAGGGGCCGGCGCGTGTCCATGACCTGGCGGCCTGGGATCTCGCGGTAGAATTGCTGGACTGCGTCGATATAGGCCGGCGAGAGTCCCTGTGCCACAGCACAATGTACCTCACCTGTGCTGGGGTCCAGCAGGTAGACGGCGCAGCGACCGGCGCCCAACACGGCCCGCGAGGCTTCGGCTACGGCTTCCAGGGCGTCCGGCAGTACGAGCGCGGCGTTGATTTGCTGTGAGACGCGCGTAAGCGCCTGCAACTGCAAGTTGGCCGATTGAAGCGCGGCGGTGCGTTCCTCGACCTGAAGTTCCAGTTCGCGGTTCCAGCGTTCGATCTCGGCCCGCGAGCGGCGGAGATTGCGCGACATCACGTTAAACGCCTCGGCCAGAGACTCGATCTCGTCCCCGGTTTCCAGCTCGATGGTGTGATCCAGGTCGCCGCGACCGATGATTGCGGCGCCGGCCTGAAGCGCTTCGATGGGGCGGACGATGTAGCCTGCCAGGTAGCGCCCTGTGGCGGCGGCTACTGCGATGGAGCCTAACAGCAACAGCCCCAGCAGCCACAGCATGTGTCGCAGGCCGGCGTATGCCTCATCGGTGGGCAGTTC
>JBHHTZ010000436.1:0-4056 GCA_046753605.1 Anaerolineae bacterium | reverse complement strand
CCCGTTCTGTTGAACTGGCCCTATTCGTCACGATGAGCACCTTTGGACCGAACTTGGATGTGAATTTGACCGAATCATGACCTTCTGCCAGTACTATGGAGCGTAGTTGATCCGCCCCATCGAGCCGCATGACCCGGAATGAGTTGAGAAAAAGGAGTCGCCTATGTCTGCACCGGTACAGGTGTCATCAATGTTTCGACGCATTGGGGTAAAAGTCGCACTTCGCTCCGGCTGGATCGCCAGACCTGTGGTGAGTGTAGCCGAACCATCCAGCCGCTGGGCGACGGATTTGACAATCCGTCGCGAGCATCAGCGTCACTTTTGCCCTAATGCGTTTCGACCGGTGACGGTGCTGTTAGTCTTCATCGCTGCCACGATCGGCCTGGCCGCTTGTTCTGGCGGCGAGGTAAAGCAGCAGTCGGTCAAACTCGAACTGGCGCCGGCGTCCGTACTGCCGCCTGAGATCCAGCAGGCCGATCCCAAGGTGCGCGAGGCGTACCAGTTCGCCGTGGCGAATCAGGACTACCTGACCAACTTCCCCTGCTACTGCGGTTGCGGGGGGATGGGGCATCAGAACAACCGGGATTGCTACATCGACGAGGTTAAAGCTGACGGCACGATAGTCTTTGAGAGCCATGCCTTCCTCTGAGGCGTGTGTGTCGATATCACGCGTGACGTGATGCGCATGACTGAGGAGGGCAAGTCGACGAAGGAGATTCGGGCCTACATCGATGCGGCTTACAGCAAGTTTGGCCCACCGACGGACACGGAGCCGGTCAACTAGCATCTGCAAGCCATGGACTGTGTAAGCGACCCGGTCGAGCGCCGCTGGCCAGAGTCTGTGCCGGGGAGCAGGCGAGAGGGGGAGCAGGGGAGAGGGGGAGCAGGGGAGAATTCTCCTATGCCCCCCAGCATCCTGGCCCCCTTGCTCAAGCGCACCGATTGGCTATCGCCGCGAAGGCTGGCGCTGCTGGCGTTGCTGGCCGGCCTGGTGCTGGCGGTGGCTTTCGCCCCCCTGCCGGCCACGATGACGAGGGCGGATCAACCTGCTACCCGCGAAGTCCAAATGGAAGCGCGCACGTTCGAGTTCACGCCCAACGTGATCCGTGTTAATCGGGGGGACCGCGTGGTCATCGATCTGGCGGCCATGGACGTGGCGCACGGCCTGTACGTGGATGGCTACGACGTCCAGACCGACGCCAAGCCCGGTGTGCCGGCGCGCGTCGAGTTTGTAGCCGACAAAACGGGCAAGTTCCGCTACCGCTGCTCCGTGAGCTGCGGGACCATGCACCCCTTCATGATCGGCGAACTGATCGTGGGTCCCAACACGCCCTTCTGGCGCGCAGTCGCCCTGACGGTGGTGGCGGCGGCCGGCACGCTGGCGTTCCTGGCGACCAGGCGTGAAGGAGCGATCACGTGAACGATACGGGTGAGGACCGCTTCGACCTGCTCCAGATTCCGGTCATCCGCCAGATGCTACGCTGGCGGGCTTTCCAGTGGGTGCTGACCACTTTCACGCTGTTCTTTTTCGCGCTGGCCATCCTGACAGGCTTCTTCGGCACGCCGGCCGGCAGCAAGAACTTCAGCATCATCTTCGTGTGGATCGTGTGGTGGGCGCTGGTGATCATCCTGCTGGTGCCGTTGGCCGGCCGATTCTGGTGCACCGTATGTCCCATCCCCATGCCGGGCGAGTGGGCCCAGCGGCGAGCGTTCATCGGGCGCCGGCCAGGGAAGTTATTCGGCCTGGGCCGGCGGTGGCCACGCCGGCTGCGCAACATCTGGCTGCAAAACGCCTCTTTCCTGGGCGTTGCCCTCCTCAGCGGGGTGCTGCTGACCCGCCCGCTGGCGACCGGCATCGCCCTGTTGCTCTTCGTGGTGGTCGCCTTTGCCCTCAGCCTGGTATTCGAGCGCCGCGCTTTCTGCCGCTACCTGTGCCCGGTGGGCGGGTTCATCGGCCTGTATTCGATGGCCGCGCCGCTGGAGCTGCGGGTGCGCGACCGCGAGGTGTGCCGCTCTCACACGGAGAAGACATGCTATCTGGGCAACAGCGAAGGCTACGGCTGCCCGTGGCTGGTCTTTCCGGGGGCGCTGGAGCGCAACACGTACTGCGGCTTATGCACCGAGTGCCTGAAGACCTGCGAACTGGATAACATCGTCCTCAACATCCGGCCGCCGGGGGCTGACCTGCTGGTGGCGAACGGCCGGCGGCTGGACGAAGCGTACAAGGGCTTCATCATGCTGGCCAGCGCGCTGATCTATTCGGCGGTGTTTCTGGGTCCGTGGGGCTGGCTCAAGGACATGGCCGACCCTTCGACGGGATCAGGGCAGGGCATCGTCAGCTTGGGCCAGTATCTGGTTTACACCGGCGGATTCCTGGCCATCAATCTGCTGATCTTGCCGGCCCTCTTCCTGGCCTGCACCTGGCTGGCCCAACGCCTGGGCGGGCTGAAGACCACGCCGCGCAAGGCGTTCATCCAGTACGCCTACACGCTGGTCCCCCTGGGGCTGCTGGCCTGGATCGCCTTCAGCCTGGCGTTTGTGTTCGTCAACGGCTCGTACGCCGTGGCGGTGGTTTCGGACCCCTTCGGCTGGGGCTGGAACCTGTTGGGGACGCAAGGTTTCCCGTGGAAACCGTTTCTACCCCAGGTGGCGCCATACTTGCAGGTTGGGCTGCTCACCGCCGGCCTGGTGACGGCGGTTTACCTGGCGTACCGGATTGGCCGGCAGAACGGCGCGGACCACGCCGGCGCGCTGCGGGCTGCTGTGCCGGTGACGGCCTTCCTGACCGCGATTACACTGGTTTTCCTGCGGCTGTACCTGGGATAACCGTATGTTTGATCGCCGGCGCGAGTTGCTGGCCTTCGCAGTGGTGCTGCTGATTGTGGTCGGTGTGCCGGTGGGGGTGTTCGGCTACCAGCGGGTCTACCGGCCGTGGCTGGAGCGCGGCGTGAAGGTGTTCGATCTCAAAGCCCAGATGCCCGAGGGGGGCGGCTGGCAGCCGGAGCACATCACCGTCAGGCAGGGGGATCGGGTGCGCCTGCGGATTCACGGCGTGGATGTGGTGCACGGGTTTGCCATCGGTCGGTTGGGCATTGAACCGGTGGTTGTTCAACCGGGTAAGGTCGAGACGGTGGAGTTCGTGGCCGAGCGGGCCGGCCGGTTCACCTTCTACTGCGACATCTGGTGCAGCCCGTATCACTACCGGATGCGCGGTGATCTGGAGGTGTTGGGGCCGGACGGTACAGTGCCCATCGATCCAGCCACGGCAACCGAGGAGTATCTCAACCAGATCGCCGGCCAGATAGATCAGCCCCATCCGGCTCAGTTCTACCCCGCGCGCCGCCCCTCGGCAGCGGCCGGTCAGCGGATCGCCGGGCGGTACGACGACGAGCTGGCACCCTGGCGCGACGCCGCTCAACTGCGTACTCAAAGCCCCAGCGACGTGTTCACGGTGCTGAGTCCCCTCACCCCTGGCCTCACCTCCCAAGAGCGCTGGGACCTGATCGCGTATCTGTGGTCAACCGCAACCACGCCGGAGCGGCTGGCTGCCGGCCGGCAACTGTACGAGAGGAACTGCGCCGCCTGCCACGCCCTGACCGGCACCGGCGATGGCCCAGGTTGGCAGTACCTGGAGGATCAGCCGCAGAGTTTCGCCGACGCGACGACGATGGCCGGCGGGACCAGTTGGGTCTATTACGCCAAGGTGGCGCGGGGCGGCATGGGGACGGGCATGCCGTACTTCGGCCCGCTGTTCACCGAAGAGGAGACCTGGAGCGTGGTGGACTACCTGTGGACGTTCCTGTTCGACTACGGCGATGTCTACGGGCATTGATTCTTGTTTGCTCAACAGGACGGAGCGGGTAGGCGAGGCCTTCCAGGGGGGTGGCGTGGGCGGGGTCGTTGCGGCGGGGTGACAGATTCGATTCGCCCACTGCACGTATGGACTGCCGATTTTCACCAACACGGTGCGCCGGGTGTTCGATGATTGTCTGAAGCTGGCCGGCTCGGGATTAGCCGACGCGACGCCGGCCTGCCTGTGCCGGCCTGTGTGCCTGC
>JBHHTZ010000435.1:0-4070 GCA_046753605.1 Anaerolineae bacterium | reverse complement strand
AAACCCCCTCTCGAAGGCGCAGGAGTCGGAAGTGAGCAGTTAGTGATGATGACTGATCTAACTTCAGACGCGCTGGTTTACGGGACTGGATCGTATCCGCCGGGGTTGAAGGGATGACAGCGAGTGATGCGCCTTACGCCCATCCACCCGCCCTTGACCAGGCCGTATTTGTCTATAGCTTCGTAGGTATATCTGGAACAAGACGGCTCGAACCGACAGGCCTGGCCGAAGATCGGCGAGATTAAGCGTTGATAGACCCTAATCAGTCCCAGTGCTACTGTCTTCATTATCGTGTCCAACTAACAACGCAGCCCGATGGAGCAACTGCGTTACCATACTGTCAACCGTTTGAAACGTGGCTCCTCGAATTGGCCCCCGTGCGATGAACACCAGGTCCCACCCTGGCGCGATCGTGTCATGCCTCAACCGAACAGCCTCGCGCAGTAGCCGCTTCACCCGGTTTCGAATCACCGCCTTGCCAATGCGCCGGCTCACGGCAAATCCGTACCGATTGTGACCCAAATCGTTGCGTTGCGCGCACAGGACAGTCATCTGGTTGGACCACGACCGCCCGTCTCGTCGCACACGCTGGAAGTCTTCTTTGTCGGATAACCGAAACTTGCGCTTCAACGGTAGACGACCGCAGAGGGCCTCAGCTCCCGAAGGAGCCGCCAGACCCCCTGCAACTTGGCTATTTCCGATGCCCCCGAACCGTCACCCGCTTGCGACCCTTCAGGCGGCGGCGTTTGAGAACGGCCCGCCCGCCCTTGGTCTGGATGCGCTTGCGGAAGCCATGTTTCCGCAAGCGGCGACGCTTCTTAGGCTGGTATGTTCGCTTCGGCACGTTAATCACTCCTTCCCAATTTGGCAGCCGTTAATTATACCGTGTTTCGACGTTCGGCGCAAATGGCCGCTTCGTTTTCACCTGGTAAGCGTCCAGCGAAGCTTCGCCTCAAGCCGACGAGCGATCAGCAGCAACTCCTCACACGGATGGGAAAAAACACGGATAAAAACAGAGAAAGTCAGATCCTATCCGTGTTTCTTTCTATCCGTGAGGAAAACTTGTTCTGTTTGTTAAGAATTCCCTGCCTCAAGGAGTTCAGGTGACCGGCACTTCCAGCCAGTTTTCATTCGATAACCGTCTCTACTGACCTGGTTGTGCTCACTTTTGGTCCGATTTCGCAAGTGCCGGTCACCTTAAGGGGAGTACGCGGGAAGTCAGCCCGACGGCGAGGCAGCACCGCCGGCCAGGACCGGGCCATCCACACACAGCAACAGCCCGCCGTGCTCACAGGAGCCGCACAGGCCGATGCCGCAACGCATATACGCCTCCCAACTCAGTTGGGCCGGCACGCCGTGTTCCCGACACAGCCTGTCCAGCGCCTCCAGCATCCCGTGGGGACCACAGGCGTAGAGCACGTCGACCTCGCCGGCAGCCAACAGAGGCTCGACGGCGTCTGTCACCAGGCCCTGCCGGCCTGCGGAACCATCCTCAGTGGTCAAGTGTAGCTCTACGCCCAGCTTGTCCAAACGCTGGACGAATAACAGATCATCGGCAGTGCGTGCACCCACCGTGACCCCGACCTGGCAACCTCGTCGAAGTGCCCGGCGGGCCAGAAAGCCCAGCGGCGCCACGCCGTAGCCCCCCCCGACCAACAGCAAGCGCCGACCGACGATGCGGAAGCCATGCCCAAAGGGGCCTCGGAACCACAGACGGTCGCCGGCCTTCCGCTCGTGCAACAACGTTGTGAACGGGCCGACCCGAGCCACGGTGATAGTCACGGGATCGGCGTTGGCCAGGCTGAACGGCTTCTCGTCAAATCCGGGTAGCCAGAGCATAATGAACTGGCCCGGCGTCGCATCGACAGATGCGTCCAAAACGAACGTCTTAGTGCGCGCGTTTTCGACGATAACCTGTCGAATCCGCTCCGCATGAGGAAGGCGGTATGCTACTGTTTGAGTGCAGCTTGTTGCTTCGGTGGACATCTGTGGCACGTGAGTCCTTACGTTCGGTCTCAGTAGATCCAATTCTGCTCGGCCTGGATTGCCAAATCCAGGCCAAAACTGAGGGTTTGGCGATCCCCTTGGAGCAATTTTGGATCTACTGAGTCTAGCAAGCAAAATCGTAGGGGTGAAATGGGGGCTGTGCACGTTCAAGCCACACACATTCATCCAGGGACCATTTCCAAGCAGACAGTGCGCCGGCACAGGCCGCTACGTAGTGGTCGGTAGGCCCAGGAATCTGGGAGACGCCTTCCAGGCCCGCACTTTCTAGCCACCGAAGTAGAGACATCCGTACATCGACGTCTTGCTTCATGGCACGGACATGATTCAAGGGAGCACCGCGAAGGATGAGACAAGCTGTGGGATGTACTTCAACGACCTTCACAACGCTTCCGTCAACAGCATCAATGCAGCGGGCTATGGCGATGCCGCGGAGAGTGAGATAGGCCATGCGCACCATCGTTGGGACCATTACGGTTCCTGGGGGCAGGCCGGCCGCTATGACTTTCTGCCGGAGCCTCGAATCAGCCGGCCGGTCTCCGCCGCCGATGTTGTACGAGAGGGGTGCGTCCAGGCCCACAATCACGTCATCGGTCTTCGCCAACTCGGATACTACGTCGAAGATGGCGCGATCATCTGCCCCCAGGTGCAGGTGCGAATCCAGGAGACGAAGACACCTGCCCGACTGCTCCAGACAGACCAGTGCCGTGCCAGCGAAATTGGCCGGCCCAGACAAATCAATTCCTATGACTATCATTAGGGTCTCCTCACACCTTGAGCTTCAAACGCCCGGAAATGGGGCGGGAGTTGGGATGAGCGCATATGCCGACGCTTGATGCGCTAATCCCCAGATTTCATCAAGGCTCTGGTAACCGTGGCCTGTCAACCAGCTCGTCATCTCGTCCAGTATCGGCTCAAACGCCTCAACGCCCCGGTAGTAGACGGCTGAACCGACGCCCACAGCGGTCGCGCCGGCCATGATCATCTCAATGGCATCGGCGCCCGTGTTCACCCCGCCGGTGCCGATGATGGGCACATCCACCGCCTGGGCGATTTCGTAAACGCAGCGCACGGCGATGGGTTTCAGCGCCGGCCCGGAGACACCCCCGACCCGATTGGCCAGCACCGGCTGCCCGCTCTCGGTGTCGATCACCATGCCGGGCATGGTGTTGATGGCGGTGATAGCGTCGGCGCCGGCGTCCACCACGCCCCGGGCAATCTGTGCGATGTCCGGTACGTTGGGCGCCAGCTTCACCGCAATCGGAATGTCGGTCGCCGCCTTCACCGCCCGGGCCACAGCCACCGCACTGGCACGGGAACTGGAGAAAGGCTCCCCGAACTCGGACCCGACGTTTGGGCAGGAGATGTTCACTTCGATCAGGTCAGGCGTCGCGGTCGCCACGATTTCAGCGACCTGGCCGAACTGTTCGACCGTGCCGCCGAAGATGCTGGCAATCAGTGGGACACCCATGGTTGCCAGACGAGTTTTGGCCTCTCGCAGGACCTGGACTTCTGCTTCAGCGCCTGGATTGGGGAGACCCACCGCGTTGATCAGCCCGCCGCCCCAATCGACCACCGTCGGGTTCACGTGGCCGCGCCGTGGCGTGGGACCACACGATTTGGCTGTCACCGCCCCGACCCCGGCGTGGCCGGCCCGCGCCAACAAGCTGGCGTGGGTACCGATAATGCCCGACGCCAGGATCAGCGGGTTTTTCAGTTGAACGCCGGCGATGCTACACGAGAGATCCATGGACTACGATCTCCATTAGAGCGAAATCTGGTATTCGGGTGCTACCGATGAAACTCCATCTCCAGCAGCACCGACTCGTGCTCGAAGCCCTGACGCAGGTAGTATGCTTGTGCAGCCTTGTTATCCTTCTCGGTGCTGACCTCGATTTCGCTGGCCCCCCGTTTTTGTGCCCAGGTAACGATGGCGTCGATCAGCGCCCTGCCCACGCCCTGCCCGCGTGCTGCGTGATCGACGATGAGTTCGTCAATCAGCGCAACGGGGCCGGCGTGCCACAGCGTGGGTCGCAGCGAGGCAGTGATCAGCCCGATTACCTGAT
>JBHHTZ010000434.1:0-4071 GCA_046753605.1 Anaerolineae bacterium | reverse complement strand
GCAGATTGACTTTCTCTCCAGTCGATGCTAGACTACGGAACACCTGTTCGTAAAACAACGCATCAAACTGGAGGTTGTATGAGTCGAATAATCCACACCAATAGCCCGGGTACCCAGCGTCAGCGGGTGCGGCGAACCATCGCTGAAGTCCTGCGCCGGCTCATGGAAAAGAACGGCCTCGACGATGAAGCCAGAGACCTGGCGGCCCTCATTGTCTTCTCCCTCCGCGAGTTATCCGCCGGCGTGGACCGGAGCGCCAGCGCCTGGGAGAAACGCGGCTACTTCCTCAAGGCCGACCGCTTCCGCCGTGACTGGGAGTGGGTCGATTCCACTGCTGATGAACTCGAAATCCTCATCCGAGGCGAGGAATGGATGCGCCTGCCGGTGGTCCTGGCCCGCCTCGTCCCCCGATTTGCCGACGTCAAGGTCCAGCGATTGACCAGGTCGCCGGCAGTATGGCAGAACTGCTATCAGCGGCTCCTGGAAACGGAACTGTCCGCAACCTAGAGGCGTCTACTCACTGCATCTGGACTGTCCCCCGTCACAACCAGCGTCTCTGGTACGTTCTTAGGTATGACGGTCGGACGAACAGATTGCCATCTCTTGAATCCACCCTTTTCCCAATCTAGAAGGAGGTGCCCCATGTCCGTGTTCAGGACTATAGCGATCATTTTGCTTGTGGCTCTTGTGCTGGCCGGCGGCGTTGCCAGCGGCGTACTTGCCCAGAACGAGGGCGATACAATCGACGTGACCGGTCGCGTCACGTATGTCGATGACGAGGGTCTGATTCGGCCGGCGGCCGGCGTTCACGTGGCCATTCGCGACTGGGACTATTTGCCGAGCGAAGGCCCCGGCGAAACTTTGGCCGAAGTGATCACCGATGAGGACGGCTACTTCTCGGCCACGGACATCGACAACCAGGACATTGACGGTTCGCCGCGCCGACCGGACCACACCGGTCAGGACGTTCTGATAGAAGTGCGAACCATGTCCCCGCCGATCAAGCTCCTCAACACATCCACGCTGCAACCCTTTGTGTGGTCCTCCTACGGACAGGTGGGCGGGTTTTTCAGGAATGTGGAGGCCGGGTCTATAGTTCCCGTCAACCTGCGGGTTCAGGCGAGCGATCGTCAGGTGCAGGGCATGGCTGTGTACCAGACGATGCGCGCCGGCTGGGACTACCTGCCCCAGAAGCCGGCCCTGGACGAGCCAATCCTGGCCCAGTGGGGGGCCAACAGTCTCGACGGCCCCTACTACGTGCCCGGAGATCGCATCTACTACGATGCCAGCGCCGCCATCTTTCCCCACGTGGTCCTGCATCAGTTCGCGCACGCTCTCGCCTGGGAGATTCAGGGCGACGCCGGCTATCCCGTCGCCTGCTTCCCGGCCCCGGATGATCATACCTTCGACATGAAGAGCCTCAGCACAGCCGAATGTGCCTGGACTGAGGGATGGGCGGCCGGCTTCGCCATGATCGTGCTTGACGATCCCAGGTATCGCACTGCCGAAGGCGTCACCGACATGGAGATTCCCGACATAGACACCCCAGGCTGGGATGAGGGCGACAGAGTGGGCGGACGCGTCGCCGGCGCGTTGTGGGACCTGTACGACGACGTCGATGATGGGTTCGATATGTACACGCCCGATGGCAGCACCCCACAGGCTCGCTTCGCGCCAGCGTGGGAGGCCTACATGGCCGGCACCCCCACCACGACGGCCGAATTCTGGTCCGCCTTCCTGGCCGGCGGGCACGACGCCTGCTCGGCGGTGAGCGCTTTCTTCCAGAACACCATCGACTACAACGAGGCTCCCCAGGTTCAGGCTCTGCCAGACGTAACCCTCGACGAGGACACCAGCGCAGACAACGTGATTGACCTGTGGCAATACAGCTCCGATGTGGAATGCCCCGACGACCGGTTGACCTACACCCTGGTGGAAGGCATCCCGCCTGAGTTCGGCGTCTCCATCGACAGCAACCGCTACATCGATGTCAATCCAGACCCGAACTGGTTCGGCGCCATCGAGGTCGGAGTTCAGGTGAGCGACGGCCTGGAGAGCGCCCGCCGCTTCTTCACTCTGACGGTTGGGTCTGTGAACGACAATCCGACGCTGGGGGAGATTCCGCGCTTCGAGGCGCTGATCAACACCCCGATCGTTGTGGACCTGGAGCCGTACGTGGACGATGTGGACAATCTCAAGAGCGACCTGACCCCCAGCGTCCAGTTCCTCGACCACGCCGGGGTTGATGTGAACGGGCTGGTCCTGACGTTTACGCCTGACCAAGACTTCGAGGGGACCGTCACGCCGCGCGTCCACGTTGATGATGGCGCCGGCGGCTCAGCGGAAACGGACCTGGTGCTCATCTGGAGCCGCTCGCCGAATCACAGCCCGCAGATCGTTGGCCTGCCACCAGTTTTCCACCAGGATGCCGGTCAATCGATCCTCATCAACTTCAAGGACTACGGCCAGGACCTGGAAGACCCGCCGGCGACTCTGGTTTGGACGGTCGAAGAGATTGGCGAGCACGCGTCTGTGTTGCGCCAGGATAACACGACCCTGGTGTTCAGCCCCCAGCCGGCAGACTACAAGGGGTCGGAGACGGCCATGGTTGTCGTCACAGACAAAGACGGGGGGCGCAGTCAGCCGGCCGAGGTGCGGCTGCTGTGGACAGAACCCCGAAACCAGCCGCCAATCCTGATCAGGGATATCCGAGACAGGAAAGCTTTCATTGGCCGGCCCTTGACGTTGAACCTGGAGGGCTATGCCACCGATCCCGATGGCAACGACGCGGCCCTGATCTGGTTCGCGAACATGGCGACTGTGGATTGTTGCCAGGTGAGTCTGGTTGAGAAGCAGAAGATTGTCTTCTTCCCGTTGTCCGGTTGGGGAGCACAATCCGACCAGGTGGAGCTGGTGGTCCGGGACCCCCAGGGCGCCGAAGTTCGAGCCAACATCCTGCTAACCTGGGACCTGGCCAGGGTCTTTCTGCCGTTTGTTGGTAGGGGTGTTTCGGGTCCGTAGGCCGGCCGACTCTGATCGCCGAAGGTCTCCTGACCGAGGCGAATTGGGCTCGGTCAGGAGACCTTCGCCCATCAAAAGATGCGATTGCTCTGCCCAGGGGGGCGACCGCAAGGGTCCGCCCCTACGTTTCGAGAAGATACCGTTCGATGAACGTCAAGACCCCGACTGGGTCTCAAATCGGCCCAGATAGATGAGCGATTCCAGGTCATCCATCTCGGTGGGTGCGTAGCGCGTCACCGCCGCCCGCACCCGGTCCAGTTCCTCGTCTGAGGCCAGACCGAGCATTGTGGTCAAATCGCCGACGTCGCGACCTCGGGATGATTCCATTTTCATCAGCACCAGGTAGGGCAGGTCCAGTACCGGATAGCCGGCCACGTCCTGGCGCGGATTGGCCAGCGCCTCATCTAACCACGGGTAGTCGCCCAAGATGACGTCCAGCTCGACGTCTTCCGGGGAGCGAACCAGAAACCCGGGCACCGCCAGGTCGGTCACAAAGGTGTAGCCGGCCTCCTCCAGCCTCTCCTGTACCTCATCGCCGTCCTCGCGGCGCACCAGGATGTCCAGGTCCTTCGTGGCCCGCTCCGGCATGTAGGCCCGAGTGGCCACGCCACCAACGATGACCCAGGGAATGTTCTCCAGAATAGGCCGCAGGTCAGGCCAGGGGATCATGGCTGTCCTCCGTTGTAAGAATTCCAGCGCGCTGCCGGTGCCGGGTCGGATACGCCGCCGGCAGATGTCGATCAGAATGCGCCGCCGCTGGGCCGGCGTGAGTTGCCCATCCGGCGCAATGGCAGCGATTGCAGGGGGAATACGCATAGGTCCGGTATCCAGTGATCAGTATTCAGTGATCAGTAAACAGTGAACAGTGAACAGTAATCAGTGATCAGATTGCTTGGCTTTCACCCAGTTGAGTATAGCATGTCGCTGTGGATGATGCAAAGCAGTAATCAGTGAACAGTAATCAGTGATCAGTAGCTGCCGTCCGATTACTGATTACTGATCACTGATCACAGCAGGCTCACCGGGTCCACGTCGATGCGCCAGCCGACG
>JBHHTZ010000433.1:0-4074 GCA_046753605.1 Anaerolineae bacterium | reverse complement strand
AGACCTGCTCGTTAACCATCCGGTCGTCGGTGGCACCGATCGCCAGAAATGCCCCGGCCAGATCGCCGCGCCGGTACCTGCGTGCCACATGAACGATGTGGCCGGCCTGTGCCAGCTCTTGCAATCGCGGAGTCAGTTGTGGCGAAATAACAGTCACCTTCGCCTCGGCTTCGAGCAGACCCTTGACCTTGCCCTCCGCAACGGAGCCACCGCCGATGACAACGCAGTAGCGTCCCTTCAAATCAAGGTAGACCGGGTAGTATCGCACTTCAGCCACACCTTTCCACCCTTCAATCTCCATTTTCCATCTTCCACCTTCCATCCTCCATCTTCTTCTATTCTCTACCCTCAGCGCCGGCCGGCGCCGTTCCCACTCACCGGGTACGCCCCCACCGTGAGATGGGTCTCTGCCGGATCGCGGTTCGCGTGCACTTCGGCCAGGATGATCTCGGCCTCGTGCTCGAAGCCGCCGGTCTCGATGGGGCAGTTCATGCCGCACTCCTTGGGCGCATCCTGCTCCCACCACCAGCGGCCGGCGCGCTTGTCCTCGCCGGCCTGGATCGGGCGTGAGCACGGGGCACACCCAATGCTGGCATAGCCCTGTTCGTAGAGGGGGTGAATGGGGACGCCGTTGTCGGTCAGATACGCCCAGACCTCCTCCTCCGTCCAGTCGGCCAGCGGATTGAGCTTGACGATGCCACCGTGGTCGTGATCGAGCTCCACTTTCTTGATCGCCGCCCGAGAGGCCCACTGATCACGGCGCAGCCCTGTAAACCAGGCGTCCAGGTCCCGCAAAGCGCCGACCAGCGGGCGCACCTTGCGGATGTGGCAGCACAGAAAGCGCATGGGAACCGATTTGTAGAAGAGATTGGCCCCGTGTCGCTCGACCATCCCCTCGACCTCGCGATGGTCGGGGAGGAGCACCCTCCAGCGTGCCTGGGGGTAGTGGGCGCGTACCTCGTCCAGAAACTCCAGCGTGGCCTCCGGCACCCGGCCGGTATCCACCGTGATGACTCGGACGCTGGGATCAATCTGGTAGGCCATATCCAGGATCGCCATGGAGTCGATCTGCAACGAGGTGACAATGGCCACCCGATCCCCGAAGGTCTCGATCCCCCAGCGGATGATCTCCTCGGGCGGCTCGTAGTCCAGATCCATGGCAATCTCACCGATCTCAAGATCATCGAACATGATGGGTTGTGCATTCATTGATATCCTCTCCTCTCTCTTTTGTTCGTAGTAACGACTTCAGTCGTTGGAGCTCCAACGACTGAAGTCGTTACTACCTTAATCTGATCAGCCACCAGCTAGCGCCGGCAGAACCAGCACCTCGTCGCCGGCTTCGACCGGCGTGTCGAGGCCGTTCAGCCCGCGGATGTCCTCTTCGTTCAGATACAGGTTGACGTAGTTGACCAACTCACCGTTTTCATCCAGGAGATGTGGCTCCAGTGCCTTGTAGCGGCGGATGACCCCACGAACCAGCGCTCCTACCGTCCGAGCCTGCGCGGTCCGGACTTCGTACTGCTCGATGCCGCCGGTGAACCGCAGAAGAGGCCCGCTGAGCCGCAGCGTCACCCGGTTGTTGTGATCAACCTCCTCGACCTCTCTGTCCAATGCAATAGCCGTCAGTTCCTCATCGGTGTGCACATCGCAAAAGTCTCGGAAGGTGAAGCCGGTGCTCGTCCCGTTGCCAGCCACACGACGTTCCTCCAGCCACGCTTCTACCAGCCGGACCACTGCCTCGGTGGCCTCTTCGCTGGGCACTCGCCGCAGCAGCGGCTTGCCGACGGCGGCCTCGCATCCCAGCCCACCGCGCAGCGTGATGTCGTAAGCCTCAATGCGCGCGCCGGAATCAGACTGGATGGATGTGCCCTGCAGCCCGATATTGCCCACCCAGTGATGGGCGCAGGCATGTGGGCAGCCGTCCACGTACAGCGTCAGCCCCTCCTCGGTCTCTGACGCGAAGCGTCGGTCCAGTTCTTCGAGAATCTCCTGGGCCTTTCCTTTAGTCTCCGCAACCGAATAGTTGCAGTACTTGTGGTCCGTGCACGCCACCGAGTGGCCGAAGATGCGGTTTCGCTCCAGCGGAAACCCAATCTCTTCCACCTGCGCTCTGACCCACGCCAGGCGTTCCTCCGGGATGTCCGCGAGGATGAAATTCTGCTGGCGGGTGAAGCGGGCGTGTCCACCCACCTGGTCAAGGACGCCGGCCAGCCGCTGAAGCTGATCGCCCCTGACCCAACCCTGGGGAACCGGGTAGCCCATGGTGTACAACCCCGCCTGCTTCTGGGGGTGAACGCCCAGGTGCGCCAGATCGCCGGCGATTGGTTCAGGCGCGGCCAATTCCTCGAAGTGGCATCCCAGCCGCTCCTCGATCATGGCACGGATGCGATCAGGGCCGTAGTCGTCCACCATGAACTTGATGCGTGATTTGGGCCGGCTGAGACGATAGCGCAGGTCTTCCTGCCAGATATCGGCGATGGCTCGCAGCACGTCGAGGGCCTGATCCTCCGGCACGAACATCCTCAGATCGCGCGAGATGCGCGGCGTCGATGAGAGCCCGCCGCCAACCCGGACCGTGAAGCCGGGCCGGCCTTCGTGGATCACGCCCAACAGTGCCACCCCGTGAAACTCCGGCCCGCTGCACTGCTGCGGGCAGGCGGTGATGGTGAACTTCAGCTTCCGCGGCAGGTCCGAATAGTCGCGGTTGCCGCAGAAGAATTCGTGCACCTTGTCGATAACGGGCCGAACGTCGAAGGCTTCCTCCGGATTGATGCCTGTCAGCGGGCAGCCGGTGATGTTGCGAACTGTATCTCCTTCGGCACCGGTGGTAGTCAGGCCAGTATCCTGGATAGCCTGGAGAACGTCGGGAAGGTGCTCCAGGCGCACCTCGTGGAGCTGAATCCCCATGCGGGTCGTCAGCTCACTGTAGTTGTCCCCGTACTGCTCCGAGATCAACCCCACACCCCGCAACTGGGCCGGCGTGACAATCCCACACGGCACCTTGAGGCGCACCATGAAGGTGCCTACCTTGGGCTTATCGTGGGCGATCCCGTACCAGTACAGCCGGACGATGTCCTCCTCCGGGATGGCCTCATAGCCCATGTCGATCAGCTCGGGCAGCTCGTCGATGACGTCCAGCGGGAACTTCTCACACTTGAGGCGCTCAACCTTGTTGCGCTTGTAGACGAGTTCCCACGAAATCGCGTCTCCTAGCCGTATTTTCGTCGTCACGGCAACCTCCCTTATCCATCCACCTCTTTCTTTATCTTCTCAAAACGCAGGGGCGGACCCTTGCGGTCGCCCCGCTGGGCAGGCGCAAGGCCTGCCCCTACCCCGGGTTATTGAGAAGATACCTTTCTTGGTAGAAAACAAAACGGCCCCCTCTGAGAGGGGGCCGTACGGATCGCAGAAACGGCGATCACGCCAGGCTACGGCACACCGATCCGGCGGCAGTGCACAAAAAACCCCCTCTCACGCATGCGATCCACCTTGGAAAAGCATGGACCGCCCGAGATGCGGGGGTCATCTGCACGCCGCGTCGGTTGGTGCGGGGCTCAGGTCATTGAGCCCTCCGTCCGGGCGGGTGTCAGTGACCCCCGCCCACAACAGACGCACCGGGTTGGTTGATCTGTGAAGCTACGCGCTCTTACAGTCGTGTCGATCATGGAATCCTCAAGTACGAACGAAAAGATACGGCCACTATGATATAGTTTGCAGCGGTATCCGTCAGTGAGCCGGCCTACAAACGAGACGCAGCCGCTCATCTGTCCCTAGTCTAGCATATACCGCCCGATCCGTCAAGCCCACAACCGGCTACCTGCTACAAACATTGTTCGTTTCGTCCTCGATGCACTCAATGGACGCCGTAGAACCCTCCAGGGCCACGACGGCCTCGAGAGCGGTGATCTGATCGGGCGGCCTGGCCAGAAAATGCCCTCCGTTTCGGCAGTTGAAACTGCACCAACCCTTCGACAGGCCCTTCGACAGGCTCAGGACGTCGCTCAGGACGTCGCGTTTGCGAAGCGGCGTCCTGAGCCTGTCGAAGGGTCGCCCTTCGGCGACTGGTCTTCA
>JBHHTZ010000432.1:0-4080 GCA_046753605.1 Anaerolineae bacterium | reverse complement strand
CTGCTTCTTAAACAACAACATCGACAACACCAGCACCACAACGCCAATCCCCAGCAGCGCCACCGCCCAGGGCCACAAGACATCCACCCCGACACCCTTCAGGAAGATGCCGCGATTGATGAGGACATAGTGGGTGGTGGGCATCATGTAGGCTTCCATCTTCATGGCCCCCATGGCACTCAGCGGGATGAAGATGCCGGACAGGAAGAAGCCCGGGAACAGGAAGACCAGCAGCGAAGCGATCATGGCCGCCTGTTGGCTTTTTACCAGAATCGAGACCATCAGGCCGATGCTCAGCGTGGCCAGCAGGAAATCGGCTGAGAGCACGAGATAGGTCAGGAAACTGCCACGGAAGGGCACGCCAAACCAATAGACAGCAACGGCGGCGCACAGCACCACGCTGATCATTCCGCTGAAGACGTACGGAATCAGTTTGCCGATCAGGAGTTCCAGCCGGCCAATGGGGGTGGCAATCAGCCCCTCCAGCGTGCCCCACTCCTTCTCCCGCGCAATGGCCAGGGAGGCTGAAATCGCCGGCATCCCCAGCACCACGCCGATCAACGCCGGCACGATCCCGATGAGGAACTTCAGGCTGGGGTTGTACCAGGTCCGCAGACGCAGATCGATGGGCTCGATCTCGCCGGCCATCGGATAGCCACGCCTCTCCAGCGAGGCCAGCGCCAGATTCCCCGAGAAGCTCTCGCTCCGCCCCATGATGTGGGTGATAGCGTGGTTGGCTGTGCTGGGGTCTGTCCCGTCGACGATGACCTGGACGCCGGCGGTTTGACCGGCCTCAATACGCTCCATGAAGGCCGGCGGTATGACGACGGCCGCCTTGACCCGGCCGTTCACCAGCCAACTCTCGATCTCATCGTAGCTTGAAGCAGCACAGCACGTCACCAGGTCGCCAGAGTCCGTGAGCGTAGCCAGGAACTGCCGTGAGAACGGGCTCATGTCCTGGTCCATCACGGCCAGCGTCACGTGTTTGATCTCAATGGAAAAGCTGTAGGCCAGCACAACCAGGAACAGCACCGGTGTCAGCGTCACCAGCAGTGCCGTCCGGCGGTCACGGACAATGTGCCACCATTCTTTGCGTAAGATGGAAAGCGTTTGTCGTAGGTTCATGGTCTGACAAGAAGGTTAGCTTCTCTTGGGGATGAATGCGCCGGTGTGCTGTCTGTACTCCTCGTAGGCTTCCCCATAGCGCAGGACGAGGTCCTGTTCCTCGGCCCAGCACATGATGGCGAAGATCGGGGCCCAGATGAAAGAGAACAACACCAGAAATGGCGAGTGGGCCAGGAAGGCGAATACCCACCAGTAGGGCAATTCACCCACGGCCTGTGGATGCCGGACCTTCTCGTAGATGCCGCCGTAGAGGGTATGCTCCTGCTTCACGAACATCGTCTCTTCGCCGGCATCTTTCATCCCCCGCACCCACACATAGCCCGCTGGAACGGCGATCACCACCGCGATCAGGGCCGAACCCCACCACGGCCAGGGGAAGGTTCGCGGCAGCGGGATGGGCAGCGGGTAGAAATAGTAGACCACGTAGTTGACGCCGGCGATGGTCATGAAAATCGAGGCCAGCATTCGATAGCGGGTGCATTTCGCGTAGGCGGCTGGTCCAATCTTCTGCTCCAAAGCCGCCGGGCCGGCGCTCTTCACGTAGAAGTACAGACAGAGGATAGCTGAAACGACCAGCACAGCAAAGTTGATCCACGCGACCATCACGTGCTCCTTGCATCAGAAACAGCGGCTGCATGTGGCTCAGGGCGGAACGGCGCTTCCTTCACCAGGTGGCCCACAACGAGTTTCATGAACAGCAACGGCACGAACCACTCCCAGCCGGCAGGTGGCGTCAACACGTAGCTGTTGAGCAAAATCGCGCCACAGTACACGAGGGCCGCCACCGGGCGCTGCAGGTAAAGCGGCGATGCCAGCGTGATCAGGCTGGCAGCGATCAGGTAACCGAATACCCCCCAGAAGAAACTCCGGGCCGGCGCGTGGAACAGCCAGGCAATCAGCAGGATATACCCGACGTGGACAGCGACAAAAGTCAGATGCTGGGTGAACCCCTGGCCCGGGCGGTGGTACCAACGCTTGGCGGGAGAGGCGGTGTTGGCCGCTACGCCGCCCGCCAGGTCGGCCGCAATCAGGCCGGCCACGACGAGCTGAACGGGGCTCCACCCCAGGCCCTTGAAGATGGTGTACAGCGGCAGGGCCAGGCCACCGACAACCGCGCTCCCCACGATGAGCCAGTTCTCAGCCGGCGTTGCCCCAGGGCCGATGAACCTGTCCCAGGCGCCGGCCAGCCCTGGGCGGGGTTCCGGGGGTGTCCAGCGGATGTTCATAGCTCCCTCCACGCTCAGCCTTCCTTTGCCGGCTGTGCAGGCTGAAAAGCCACGATGGGCAGCACCTGGGCCAGGGCGCGCACATCCTCTTCGGTGTTCTCAATCCGGTACCCGATGATGCGGGCCAGGTTGCGCAGCGCTGTGGGATGCCGGCGTCCGTAGTCCAACAGCTCGCGCTCGGCGTCTTCGAGAGGCAGACGCTCTGCGATGGCCGGCATCTTGCGCCGGCCCACCTGGATCGTGACCTGTGGCGTCTTCATGACATTGCGGAACCAGTCCGATTTTTCGCCGAAGCCTGAGACGACGTAGTAGGTGTTGGTGGCCCGGTCGTAACGCACCACCTCCAGGACCGCCTGGCGGGGCAGCCCGCTTTTCCGGCCGGTGTGGGTCAACAGCAAGAACCGCTCACCCAGCAACCAGCCCAGCCGCGCACGGTAGAGCCAGATGGGCAGACGCCACACTATTCGTTTCCACCCTCGTGGTGGCTGTACCTGGCGCACTGTAGTGGTCATCGTTTTCCCTTCACGTGTTGTTCGAGATTAGAGATTGGAGGTTTAGAGATTGGAGATTGGAGATTAGGGATTGATTGTCATCCCCAATCTCCAATCTCCAATCTCCAATCTCCAATCTCCTCTACCGCCCTTCCGGCGCTGCCGGCTTGATCTTGCGCATGAGCCACAGCACGATCAGGCTCAAAACGAACGGGTCGCCGATGGCCGCACTGAGGTTAAGCCACCCTGGGAAGTTGAAGAGTGGCATGATCCACTGCCATTCTATGACCCCGAGCACGACCATGATGAGCACGCAGGCGATGATGTCACCGCCCATACCGTAGGGCCGGCGGCTGTTGACCACCGCCGGCGCCAGCCAGCCAACCAGCACGCCAATGATCGCCAAGACAATGGCCAGAATAGCGATTCCCATGATTATCCCTCCTTGAGATTGAACTTTGCCTTGATTTGAGCCAGGACGCGGTCGCGGTCGAACCAGTCTGGGCCGAAGAGACACTGGAGCATCAAGCCGTCCCCCACAGCGATGTACATGGAAGTTGTCGCAGCCGGGTCAGGATCGCCAAGGTCTTCAAACAGCGGTGTGAGAATCACTTTGAATTCGTCGTAGTATTCTTGAAAATCGTGGGTGATGATGCCGGCCACCTCCTGTGTCGCCATCACCTGAAGCATGACGAAAACCAGTTCGATGTTGTCGGCGAACACGTCAATGGACGCCGCTGCGATGTCCAGCAACTTCTCGGCCGCCGATCGCTCCTGATCTGCGACGATTTCATATAGCGGCTGCACAAACGTTTCGAACTGGGTCCTGAAAGCCGCTTCAAACAGCGCTTCCTTGGAGTCGAAATACCAGTAGACGGTGCCCTGGCTGACGCCGGCCCGCGCCGCGATCTGCGAAACCTTGGTCTCGTGGAACCCCTTCCCCGCGAACAACTCCGTGGCCGCCGCAAGAATCTCCGCCTGCCGTTCCTCGCGGATTCTCTGCGTCTCCTCAGGTGCTCGAGGTGACATCGGGATACCTCACTTTACTCATTCCTTAGCTGTTGACTGACTAACCAGTCAGTCAACATTATAACATAGTCGGTCCGGTTTGTCAAGGGCGAGTTCGGCAGAGTTGACATCCGAGCGCCAGACGCTTACAATCGTAATACCCGTGCACATTGATTCGCCGGCTTGTATAGACAAAGGAGATATGCAACCATGCGACCCGTTTACGTTGT
>JBHHTZ010000431.1:0-4081 GCA_046753605.1 Anaerolineae bacterium | reverse complement strand
CCGCGACGACGGCACGAGCCTGGAGCTTCCCCTGGGTGGTTTCAACCTCCATGACTCCGTTGCGCCGGCGCACGTCGACGACACGCACACCATCCCGCACGCGGAGCCCGCGCCGTCGTGCCACGCCGGCCAGCGCCGCGTCAAACTCATCGCGCCGCACCACGCGAAACAGGTTAGGGGATCGAATCGTGAAGGTGCGGCCGGTGTATTGGAAACGGGCCGCGTGGATCGGCACCGACGGTACGTCGATGTGCACGCCCAGTCTGATCAGGTAGGCATCAGCCGGTCGGGTGATGCCGCCGCCGCACAGCTTCTCCCTGGGGTACGTCTCCCCCTCAAGAATCAGCGTGCGTTCAGCCAGCCGGCGGTCGAGCCGTTCTAGGCTGAGGCCAGTGGACAGGCCAGCCGGCCCGCCACCGACGACGATGATCTCGTAGTCATTGGAAGAGACGTGAGACATCACGATCCACCTGACGAGACGCACCCGAGGGCGGATGCCGATAATATCTCTAACATCAGCAGCCGCACTACTCCCAGACAACGCCACACACCGACACCAGTGATCCGTTCTGAGGGTCGGCCGAGCAGCGGTCGTAGCCGGCCCGCGTCCCATGAGCGCCGTTGAGGTAGCGCATTGCCAGGTAGATGGGGGGCAGCCCGCAGACGCGCCGGCGGTCGCCTTCGGCGCGAATGATGTCGAAGAACACCTTGGCATCCCCGCCGCACATGGCCTCGATAAGCTCATCATCGGCTGCCTGAATGCGGGCGCGGTCCGTCCAGTCCAACGGCTGCGGGTCACCGAAGGCCGGCCCCACGTGCGCCAGGTCGCCGGCCGCGATGATGACCGTCTCGCGGTTGGCGGTTGCCTGCCGCAGTGCATCGATGGCCGCGTCAAACAGCAGGTCTTCATCCGGCGTCAACAGGCCCATGACGAAGTGGGCGAAGGAGCCGCACAAGATCGGCACCACGTCGATGGGCCGGCCTTCGCGCACGTGGTGCAGCCAGACCGCCGCTAGCTCCACGGAGTGCTCCCGCCGATGGTGGAGCTCTTCCTCGAACGCGGCCTCCTCTCCAATCGCGCCGGCCACCGCATCCACCACGTCGGTAGCCGTAGGCAGGACGCCGAAGGGGGTGGCATAGTTCTGGCGTGTCAGCGTCAGGCTGCCCAGGTCCCCGTTGTGATCGGTGCCGAAAACCACGGCCAGATCGGCATCGCGCGCGATCTCTGTGGCAGTTGACCAGACGTGGGCGTAGACCGGCCCGCCGCGCTGATAGTCGATGTGTGGGCTTACCAGTCCTCGGCCATGCACAAGGGCCGCGTCCCCACGCTCGACGCCCTCGACGAAAGAGTTCAGATACTGGCGCAGATCGTCTGGCTCGACCGGGTAGCTCGGGCCGGCCAGCACCGGCGGTCGATAGGGGGCCGCGCGGTAGCGGCCAACGAGGGCCGCTTTCGCCTCTGCGAACCGCCCGTTTTCCAGTAGGAATGCCTGGTCCAGTTGGTGGACGAGGCGAGCGACGTCGTCGGGGGCCAGAAGAATGCCGGTGCGAACCGCCAGGCCGGCGCGGAGAGCAGCCAGGTCCCGCGTCCCGTCGCACAGCCCCAGGAGCGGGGCCAGGGCTTGTGGTACAACCACAACCTGGTCGCTGAGCTGGAGTGGGTCTCGCAGTATGATGGCCGGCCGGCCATTGTGGTTGATCAGGTGGGGTTCGACAGGACGGAGCCTGGGGTTTGTTGTGCTCGACATGCGTGTTTGTTCCGTGTGATATGTAACCGGTGACGCCGTGTAGTATACCATAGTTTTGGCCCGAGGCAAACCCGATTGAACCTTGCCGAAAACCGTGCTATAATACGGTCCGCCCGTTCCTCAACTGAATAGGTTCCCTCAAACGATCATTGTTCGTAATTTCACAAGCCTCTCACATGAAGGAGGGAGACATTGAACATCCACGAATACCAAGCTAAACGCCTCTTCGCCAGGTACGATGTGCCGATTCCTGACGGCGAAGTAGCCGAGACACCTGAAGAAGTTCGTCGGATCGCCGAAAGACTCGGCGTGCCTGTGGTTGTCAAGGCCCAGGTTCTCGTCGGTGGGCGGGGCAAGGCCGGCGGCATCAAGCTGGCCAGGAATCCAGACGAAGCAGCCGCTCGCGCTGAGGAGATTCTGGGTATGGACATCAAGGGGCTCACCGTCGAGAAAGTGCTGGTAGACGAGGCCGCTGACATCCAGGATGAGCTCTATCTGGGGGTCGTCCTGGATCGTGGCAACAAACGCATCCTGATGATGGGATCGTCCGAAGGGGGTGTTGACATCGAGGAGGTCGCTGCCACAACGCCTGAAAAAATCGTCCGTGTGACGATCGAGCCGGTGCTCGGCTTGAGGGAGTTCCAGTCCCGCGAGCTGGCGTATGGCATGGGTCTCGACAAGGGGTTGGCGCGGTCGTTTGCCGGCATTGCGCAGGGCCTCTACCGCTCCTTTGTCGAAAGCGATGCTTCTCTGGCTGAAATCAACCCGCTGGTGGTGACCGGAGATGGCCGGCTGTTGGCGGTTGATGGCAAGATGAACATCGACGACAGCGGGCTGTTCCGTCATGCCGACATCCAGTCCATGCGCGACACGGCCGCGGAGGATGAATCGGAGCGCCAAGCGCGGGAGGCCGGCTTGAGCTACGTGGATCTGGATGGCGAAATCGGTTGCATGGTGAACGGCGCCGGCCTGGCCATGGCGACCATGGATATCGTGAAGCTGTACGGCGGCGCGCCCGCAAACTTCCTGGACATCGGCGGTGGCGCCAAGGCGGACAAGGTTACGGCTGCTCTGCGCATCATCCTCAGTGATCCTAAGGTCAAGGCGGTCCTCTTCAACATCTTCGGCGGAATCACGCGCGGTGACGAGGTGGCCCGTGGCATCCTGGAGGCGTTGCAAGAGATCGACACCGGCGTGCCGATGATTGTCAGGCTTGTCGGTACGCGCGCCGAAGAGGGCCGGCAACTGCTGGCCAATGCCGACATGATCACGGCCGGAAGCCTCAGCGATGCGGCGCAGAAAGCGGTCGCAGCGGCGCGGGGCGAACTGGCGTAAAACGTAAAACGTGACGTGAGGGGTAAGGAGCTATCAATGAGCATTCTGGTTGACAAAAACACACGCCTCCTGGTTCAGGGTATCACCGGACGTGAGGGTGAGTTTCACACGCGGCAGATGATTGAGTACGGGACCAACGTTGTGGCCGGCGTCACCCCCGGTCGTGGCGGTCAGGAGGCCGCCGGCGTGCCGGTGTTCGACACCGTCGCCGAGGCTGTAGACGAAACAGGGGCCAACGCATCGGTCATTTTCGTGCCGGCGCGCTTCGCCCCGGACGCCATTCTCGAAGCGGCGGGACATGACGTGCCGCTAGTGGTGTGCATCACCGAGGGCATTCCAGCCCTGGATATGATCGATGTTGTCGCGTTTCTGGACGGAAAGGGCGCGAAGTTGGTGGGTCCCAACTGCCCCGGACTCATCACGCCTGGCGAGTGCAAAGTCGGCATCATTCCGGGTAACATTGTGATGCCGGGGCCGGTGGGTATTGTCTCGCGCAGTGGCACGTTGACGTATGAGGTGATCTGGGCGCTGACGGAGCGCAGGATCGGCCAGTCGACGTGCGTCGGCATTGGCGGCGATTCGGTGAACGGACTGCGGTTTATCGAGGTATTGGACCTGTTTGAGACCGACCCTCAGACGGAGCAGATCGTGCTGATCGGTGAGATCGGCGGCACGGCTGAGGAGCAGGCCGCCGAGTACATCGAGGCGAATATCAGCAAGCCGGTGGTGGCATTCGTGGCCGGCCGTACGGCGCCCCCAGGCAAACGCATGGGCCATGCCGGCGCTATCATCTCCGGCGGCGAGGGGCGCGCCGAGGACAAGATCGCGGCCTTCGAGGCGGCCGGCGTGCCGGTAGCCGAGCATCCGGAGCAGATCGCGGAGATCATCGCCGACTCGCGGGGCTAATTCTCAGTGAATCCCTCTATGTCATTCCGAATGGAGCGCCAGCGGAGTGAGGAATCCCTGAGACCATACGTAAGAAGGTGGATTCCGCCGGG
>JBHHTZ010000430.1:0-4098 GCA_046753605.1 Anaerolineae bacterium | reverse complement strand
TCGGCCAGGCCGGCTGCCACTGCGCGAATGGCGTCGTCATGGCTATAGGTGAAGAAGGTGCGGCGGAAAAAGGTCTTGGGCGACTCGCCGAGTTGTCGCACGAGATAGGTGGGATAGAGCCGGCCCGTGTTGGACATGGGGTCAGTGAAGGCGAAGATTTTGCCGCGTAGGTCGGTCATGCTGGTAGCAGGGCTATCGGCAGGCACGATGAGATAGGAGTAGTAGACTGCCTCTCCACCGACCTGCGGAGCAGCGAGCAGTTTCATGCCGAAGTCACGCTGGCCGGCCACGTAGGCGCTGGTACACACAAAAGCCACGTCCACCTCACCCCGCTCGACCAGGTCGTTCACCTCGGCGTACGTTCGCCGCTGTACCAACTCCACCGGACGGTCCAGTTTGTCGCTGAGATAGTCCAGCAGCAGGCCGTAGCTTTCGACGGTCCCTTTGGGCGAGATGACGGCCGCCACGGCGACGCGCAGCGGCAAAACCTCAGCCTCGGCCATGGCCGGCAATGGCTGCAAGCTGGACAGATCGACGTAGGGCTGGTCGGGGCCGCGGCCGCAAGCCGTCAAGAGGAGTGCGCCGGCAGCGAGAAGAGCAATCCAGATGCCAGTTTTGGGTCGCATATCATCAGCCCCCAATCATCGACATCGCCACATCGGCTACGGGAGCAGTGGCCGGCAACGGGCGTTCGTATGGCTTGATGTCAACCACTTGCCGGATCAGCGCTTGCAGCTCTGTTACATCAGCGCCGGCGTCCATCAGCGGCTTCGCGTGTACGCCTCGGTCGGAGAAGAGACAGGGGCGCAGCCGGCCGTCGGCCGTCAAGCGTAGCCGGTTGCAGGTTGCGCAGAAGTGCTGGCTCAGCGGACTGATGAACCCGATGGTGCCACGGGCCTCCGGCAACCGGAAGTAGCGGGCCGGCCCGTTGCCACGCGGTCCATCCACGGGCGCCAGCCGCCCCAGGTGCGCCAACTGCTGCTGCATTTCCGCGACCGACATGAAGCGCTGGCCGGCAGCCGGCATGTCTAGCCCCCAGTCCAGCCCATTGCCAACCGGCATGACCTCGATAAACCGAATGTGCCAGGCGTAATTATAGGTCAGACGCGCGAAGTCGGCCAACTCGTCGTCGTTGAGTCCGCGCACCACCACCATGTTGATCTTCAGGGGTGTCAGCCCGGCCCGCTCGGCCGCTTCGATGCCCCTCCAGACCCGGTCGATGTCGCCCAGGCGGGTGATGCGTCGGAATCGATCAGGGTTGAGCGTGTCCAGGCTGATGTTGACGCGGGCGAGGCCGGCGGCGGCCAAGTCCTCGGCGAAGTGGCCCAGCAAGACGGCGTTGGTGGTCATCGACACCTCTTCGATGCCGGGGGTCGAGGCAATGCCGGCCACCAGATCGACTATGCCCTTACGCACCAGCGGCTCGCCCCCCGTCAGCCGGACCTTGCGGAATCCCAGGCCGGCGGCGGCCTCCACAATCTTGGCGACCTGCTCCAGGCTAAGAATGGCGTCTCGCTGTTTCCAGGGAACGCCCTCCGGCGGCATGCAGTACACGCAGCGTAGGTTGCAGCGGTCGGTGACTGACACCCGCAGGTATTCAACGGAGCGTCCGTACTTGTCCTGGCAGTTCATGGCCGTGTCCTGATTCGGCCATTGAGGGGGCGTTCAATGGCGCTGGCTCCGTCGAGGATGCTGTAGTAGGCGCCGTTGGCACAGGCGCGGCAAAGGATCTGGCCATCGGTGTGGACTTCGCGGCGGTCGTTGATGCCTTCACCGCAGCGCTGGCAATACACCCGACTTACAGGCCGGCCCGGCCGGTTCTCGGGCGCGATGTCCACCGCCACTTCCTGCACGACGAACAGCTCCTCCGCCGGCATCACCTGATAGGCGTACACTTGCGCCTCGTATTTCCCCATCTCCGGTCCGGCGTACAGCGGCACTTTTTCCCGCGAATCGTCCCGCGTCAGGATACGCACCGCCCGCCCGGTGCGCTCGTCGTAGAAGGTCGCTGCCGCCTTGCCGTAGTCGATGTACTTCAGCGTCCGCTTGCCCAGCCGGCAGCCCGACACGGCCGCCACCGCGTCCGCCAGACAGCGGTCGATCTCGACGAAGACGAACAGCCGTTTCTCTTGATCCGGTGGCTCAATGCCCAGCGCTCCACAGCCCAACATCGCCATGCGGGTCCCCAGCACCTGGCCGGGGCAGATACAGCCCCGGTGCATGGTGGCGGCCATCTGGAGGTACTCATCAAATGGTTTCATGTTCTACTCCTGAATGCTGAACGCCGGCTGGAAAGGCCGGCGTTCGTGGGCCACAACGGGTGTCGTGTGTTGCGGCAAATCTCCTTTCCAAACACGGGGGGCGCGGGTGTTTCCACCCACACCTGTGATGCCAACATTGAGTTGGTACCCCCGGCGTTGTGCCGGGTGCGGCCGGCGGGCCATAGCGCCCCAGCGCCGTAGGCTGGCCGGCTCGGAGAGGTATTCAGTTGTTAGTGAGCCAGGACTGTGCTCAATGATAGGACTTGCACGGTGAGAGCGAGATCAGGTGACCGGCACTTCGGAACCGTGTCGAAGTACCTGTTCTGGCCGAAAAACCAGCGTTGTTGCTCTTCCGACGGGGTTGAGGAAGTGCCGGTCACCTTTACCGCCTAAGTCCTGTCAATGATAGCATACAGAGGTCAGAAAACGGTCGTACACAGGTCAAAACGGCGTTTCAGATGGAGCCGATCCATCACCATGCGGTCAGTAGTATACCACATTCTGGCGAGTAAATCAACGATGTAACCGATTGCGTGGGGCACAGAATGCTTTTGAATATGATGTTGCCTCTATTGTCAAGTTACCACAATAGCTGCATCACCTTCACCGGCGATCCTGCCGGCAGGTGATCCACGTCCTCGGGGATGATGGCCAGCCCGTCGGCTTTGACCATGGAGAGCAGGATGCCTGATCCCTGGTCGCCAGTCAGTTGAGCGAAGGTTGTGCCGTCGCGCTCCTCCAGCGCGACCCGCAGGTGGTGCCGGCGATTGTCCTTGCGTTTGATCTCGTCCACCAGCACGGCGTCGATCACGGGCCGGCTGAGGCTCTGCTTGCCCAACATGGTCAGGATAGCCGGGCGAGCGAAGATCTCGAAGGAGAGCATGGCCGACACCGGGTTACCCGGCAGCCCCAGCAGCGGCACACCCTGGATCGTCCCGAAGGCCAGCGGCTTGCCCGGCTTCATGCGCACCCGCCAGAAGCTGATCTCGCCCTCGGCGGCCAGCACCGTCTTCACCACGTCGAAATCGCCCACCGACACCCCGCCGGAGGTCAGGAACAGGTCGGCCCCCTGGTCCAGGCCGGCCCGAATCTTCGCCGTCAGGTCCTCCACCGTGTCGCGGGCGATGCCCAGCCGCAGCGGGATGCCGCCACAGGCCAGCACCTGGGCGGCGTTGGCGAAGCCGTTGGCATCGCGAATCTTGCCGGGCTGCCAGGGCGCGTCCGGCTCGATCACCTCGTCACCGGTGGAGAGGATGGCGACCCGAGGCCGGCGGTGAACCGCGACCTGGCTGCGCCCCAGCGCGGCCAGCATGCCGATGGCCGGCGGAGTCAGGACGTCGCCGCGTTGCAGTACCACCTGGCCGGCTTTCACGTCTTCGCCGGCGGCGCGGATGTTCTTGTTGTGGGGATAGCGCTTGAAAATCAGAATCTCATCGCCGTCGCGCTCGATTTCCTCAAACGGTGCTACGGCCTCGGCGCCGGGTGGGACGGGGGCGCCGGTCATAATGCGCACCGCCGTGCCCGGCTGGATGGGTTGATCGAGGACGTAGCCGGCGGCCAGGTCGGCGACGACGCGCAGCCGGCGCGGGTTGTCCGGCCGGGCGCCGCCGGTGTCGTCGCAGCGAAGTGCGTAGCCGTCCATAGCGGTGTTGGCCAGGGGTGGGATGTCCATGGGCGCTGCCACATCTTCGGCCAGCACCCGATCCAGCGCCTCCAGCACGGGCACCGTCTCCGGCTCCAGCGGCTCAAAATGGTTCTGGAAACGCGCTACGGCGTCTTCAACGTCCAACATTGGATACAGGTCGTGTTTATGTTTCATCTGGCTTTCATAGTCCTA
>JBHHTZ010000429.1:0-4119 GCA_046753605.1 Anaerolineae bacterium | reverse complement strand
CAGCGTTTCCGGCGCACACCGGTAATGATGACAAAGGTGGAAGCCGTTGCCGAACTGACCGAAGTCGTATCAGGATCGTGAAGGAAGGTAGCTAACAATGCGAAGTGACATGATCAAGAAAGGGTTTGAGCGGGCGCCTCACCGGTCACTGCTCAAAGCCACAGGCGTGACCGATGAGGACATGGGCAAGCCCTTTATCGCGATTGCGAACTCGTATACCGACATCATCCCCGGGCACGTACACCTCCAGGAGTTTGGAGAGGTAGTGCGCGAGGCGGTGCGCGAGGCCGGCGGCGTCCCGTTCATGTTCCACACCATCGGCGTGGACGACGGCATCGCCATGGGCCACATCGGCATGAAGTACTCGCTGGCGAGCCGCGAACTCATCGCCGATAGCGTGGAGACAATGGTGCGCGCCCACTGGTTCGACGGGCTGATCTGCATCCCCAACTGCGACAAGATCATCCCGGGTATGTTGATGGCCTCGATGCGCCTGGACATTCCGACCATTTTCGTGAGTGGTGGCCCCATGCCCGCCGGCCAGACCCCGGCCGGCCAGACCATCGATCTCATCTCGGTCTTCGAGGGCGTGGGGGCGTACAAGGCCGGCCACATCAGCGAGGCTGAGCTGAAGACGCTGGAAGACTTCGGCTGCCCCACCTGTGGATCGTGCGCCGGCCTGTTTACTGCGAACTCGATGAACTGCCTGTGCGAAGCCCTGGGCATGGCCCTGCCCGGCAACGGCACGATCCTGGCAGCCGCCCCAACCGATGATGGCCGCTGGAAGATCAACCCTGAACGGGAGGCGCTGGCCCGGCAGGCCGCCCATAAAGTGATGCGCCTGATCGAGATGGACCTGACGCCGCGCCAGATCGTGACGGCCGAAGCTATCGACAACGCTTTTGCATTGGACATGGCAATGGGCGGATCGACCAACACGGTGCTGCACACCATCGCCCTGGCCCGGGAGGCCGGCGTTGACTACCCGCTGGAACGCCTGAATGAGGTGTCAAACCGCGTGCCGTGCGTCTGCAAGGTGTCGCCGTCCTCCGATTATCACGTCGAGGATGTGGATCGGGCCGGCGGTATTTCAGCGATTCTGTGGGAACTGGCCAAGAAGCCGGGCATTCTGCATCTTGATCAGATGACCGTGACAGGGCATACCCTGGGCGAGAACGTGTACGAACACGAGAGCCTGGACAGGGACTGCATTCGGCCGCTGGACGACCCCTACAGCGAGACCGGTGGGCTGGCGATCCTGTTCGGCAACCTGGCCCCTGAAGGCGCGGTCATCAAGGCCGCCGGCGTCCTCCCCGAGATGATGACCCATCGCGGGCCGGCGGTGATCTACAACTCCCACGACGATGCCAACCAGGGCATTCTGAACGGCGAAGTGAAGCCGGGTGACGTGGTGGTAATCCGGTACGAGGGGCCGGCCGGCGGGCCGGGCATGCAGGAGATGCTGGCGCCCACCTCCAACATCGCCGGCATGGGACTGGGCAGTTCGGTAGCTCTCATCACCGACGGCCGTTTCTCGGGCGGCACGCGCGGCGCGTGCATCGGTCACGTGAGCCCCGAGGCGGCCGGCGGCGGCCCCATCGCGCTGCTGAAGCCGGGCGACGTGATCAACATCGACATCCCGAACCACCGGCTGGAGGTGGAAGTCAGCGACGAGGAGCTGGCGCGCCGGCGCGAAAACTGGAGCCGGCCGGCGCCGAAGATCGACTACGGCTGGCTCGCCCGCTACGCGAAGATGGCGACCAGCGCGAGCAAGGGGGCGGTACTGGAACTGTAGTCATGAATTCGGCAAGCGGTGGCGCCTCGCACGCCAGTTGACCTCACCGTTCCTCGGCGTATACTTATCTACGGGAGCCGTGTGAGAAGCAGGACAGAAGGAATAGGGATATGGGTGAAATCGTGACGCTCGAACTTCCCGATGAAGTGGCACGTAGCGCCAGGGAAGTAGCTGACCGCACGTATCGTCCTCTTGAGGATGTGTTGGTTGATTGGATTGGTCGCGTTGCAGCCGAACGGCCACTGGAATCCTTGCCCGACGATCAGGTTCTCACGTTATGTGACGTGCAGATGGACGTTGAGCAGCAAGAAGAACTTGGGGATCTCCTGGCTCGTAACCGGGAGGGCCTGATCAGCAACGCAGAACGCGCTCGCCTCGACGAACTCATGATGGTCTACCGGCGCGGTCTGGTACGCAAGGCGCGAGCTCTCAAAGTTGCCGTGGAGCGTGGGCTGAGGCCACCTCTTGGTTGACAACAATGACTCGCATCCGCGTTCCGATAGAGGTCGAGCGCCGTGTGCGTATAACAGCCCGAAACCGCTGTGGCTACTGCCTTAGCCCCCAGCATCTCGTGATGGCTCGCCTCGAAATCGAGCACATTATTCCTCGGTCCAAAGGGGGCAGCAACGACGAGTCCAATCTTTGGCTGGCCTGCCCCCTTTGCAATCGCTACAAGGGCAATAAGACCACGGCCGTTGACCCGGAGACATGGAAAGCGGAATCATTGTTTAACCCACGTACCCAGGTCTGGTCCGAGCACTTTCGGTGGAGCGAAGACGGGCTACGCATCATGGGGCTGACGTCCGTGGGTCGAGCGACAGTCGCGGCACTGCACTTGAGTGACGATCCCGACGCCCTTCAGGTGCGTAGCTACTGGGTGTTGGCCGGCTGGCATCCACCGGCGGACTGATCACTGTCCACTGTCCACCGGAAACCCCGCCGCCTGCCAGGCGCCAAATCCACCCAGCAAAGCACTCACGTTGGTGTACCCCACGTTCATCAGAATTCGCGCCGCACGGGCGCTCGTGTTTTCAGCCGGTCAGGTGCAGTAGGTGATGATCTCGGCGTCGTGAGGCAGGTCTGGGTTTTGGGTGCTCAGGTCTGTCAGCGGCAGCGAGATGGCGTTGGGGATATGACCTCGATCGTACTCTTCTCGCGAGCGGGTGTCCACAATCAGCACGGTTCCCGCATCGAACTTCGCTTTGACGTCCGCCAGGGGGGTGCGAGGCACCTCGGGGAACGGGATGTCTTGCTGATTGGCGGTGCTGGATGACGTGGGCGTGGCCGGCGACGATCGTGTGGCGATCAGGACTACCACCAGTCCCAGGAGCACCAATGCCAGACCGCTCAAGGTCCATTTGTTGACCAGGTTCCGCGAAGAGCGCCGTCGGGCTTGCCGGCGTCTCTGCTTTGCACGTGTTCTCCGACTCATCTTCGTTCAGTACATCCTCCGTTTAGCCGCTTGTTCTCTCACGCCGGGCAGCAGTCCACTGCTGTACTCATTCCTCTACCCACACCACATCGGCTGGACGGAGGCGCGGCAGAGGTAGGCGGTCTGAGTAGTCGGTGCTCTCAGCGTAGTGCCCGCGAGCATGCACGTCGTCAATGGTGAGAGCATGGCAACAGTCTCCTTCCTGAAAACCATGGCACTGACATCATGATAACATAGTTTGGAGTAAAAGGGAAAACAGATTCTGGTGATCAGCCCCAAGACCGTGCGCAACCACGTCTCCAGCATCTTCAGCAAACTCCAGATTGCTGACCGGGCGCAGGCGATTATTCGGGCTCGGAAAGCCGGCCACCCCCCACGCATCCCTCTACCTCAAGCTGGAAAACCTGCAAGTCACCGGCTCCTTCAAGGCGCATGGCGCGGGGTGCGTCGGTGATCTGAGTCAGTGTGACGCCGTCCATCTCCAGGCGATGGACTTGTCCTGCGGCGAGGAAGTAGAGTGGGGCCGGCAACCGCGCCGCTTGCACTGTCATGGCTGTGGGCGTCGGGGGTTCCGGCGTCTCTGTTGGTGCGGTGGTAGGTGATGGGGGCTGGGGTGTCTGCGTTGGCGCGGTTGTCGGCGATGCGGGTTGGGGCGTTTGGATTGGGATTGTGGTTGGTGGCGGGGTGGCCGGCGCTGCACAGGCGCTGCACAACAGGCCGGCCAGCAGGGCAGCAATGAAGGCCACGGATTGATCGAATCTACGCATGTTTGCACTCCCCCCTGTGTCCGGTGGGATGATCGGTTTGCCTTCTTGCCCCGTGCGTGTTAGAATTCGATTTAGGCGTTTCCAGGAAGATAATTGCCCCACTTCGCTCGGCCTGGATTGCCAAA
>JBHHTZ010000428.1:0-4119 GCA_046753605.1 Anaerolineae bacterium | reverse complement strand
CGGGTATTCGTGGGTGGACTGGACACTCAAGAACATCCGGTGGCTGAGCTGAGCCAGGTGGCCGGCCTGGTTTTCCAGGACCCCGATGCTCAGCTTTTCAGCATGTCGGCCGAGGAGGAGGTTGCATTCGGGCTGGAGAGTCAGGGCCTTCCCCGCGCAACCATGGCGGAGCGCATCGCCTGGGCACTGAATGTAGTGCGACTGGAGGAGGTGCGGGACCGCTCGCCGCATCAGCTCTCAGGCGGACAGAAGAAGCGTTTGGCCATTGCTGTTATCCTGGCCATGCGCCCGGCGATTCTGATCCTGGATGAGCCTACCGCCGGCCTCGATCCAGCCGGCAAAGTGGAGGTGCTGCGAGTTGTAGCCGAACTGAAGCGCCTGGATGGTACGGCCGTCATTCTCGTGGAGCAGGACGCGGAGGTCGTGGCAACCTTCGCCGACCGGGTCGTCGTGCTGGACAAGGGTCGTATCGTGCGACAGGGCTCGCCCCACGCCATCCTTTCGGATGCCGCTGGCTTGCACGCGCTGGGGCTGGCTGTCCCTCAGGTCAGTGAATTGGCGCATCGACTGAATCGGAAGTATGGGAGCGGCTTCGCGTTCATTACCGAAGCCGAGGCCGCTGGAGACCTCCGTGACGACCTGGGATGTGCAGACGGTGAGTGATCAGCCGGCGATTCAGGTCGAGAACCTGGATTACTGGTACGAGGACGGGCCGCCGGCTTTGCAGGCTGTCAGCCTGGGCATCGGCCGGGGCGAGTGGGTTGCACTGATCGGACAGAATGGGTCGGGCAAGACAACGCTCGTGAAGCACTTCAACGGCCTGCTGCGACCCAGGCGGGGCAAGGTATGGGTTGCCGGCCACGAGACGGCTTCACGATCCATCGGCGAATTGGCGCGCCAGGTGGGCTATGTTTTCCAGAACCCCGATCACCAGATTTTCGCGCCCACCGTGGCCGAAGAAATCGCTTTTGGGCTCCGCAATCTCGGACTCTCGCCGCCGGAGATGGAAGCGCGGACGGCGGACGCACTGGCAGTTTTCGAACTGAGCGCGTATGCGGATGCGCCGCCGGCCATCCTCGGCTATGGCCTGCGACGTCGAATTACCGTGGCGGCTGTGTGGGCCATGCGGCCGGATATCCTGGTGCTGGACGAGCCAACCACCGGCCTGGATCGACGCCACACGCTGGGGCTGATGAGCCACATGCTGGAGCTACACCGGCGCGGACATACGTTGGTGCTGATCACCCACGACATGAAGCTGGTTGCTCAGTACGCGCAGCGGGTGGTGGTGATGCACCAGGGCCGTATCATCGCCGACGGGCCGGTTCGCCAGGTATTCCAGCACGAGGAGCTTCTGGGCCGGTCCAGCCTGGCGCCGCCGCCGATCACTGTACTGGCACGCCGGCTGGCTCCCTGTGGACTGGCCGGCGATTCTCTGACGGTTGAAGAATTCGAGGCTGACTACTTGCGCCTGCGTGCGCAGCGCCGCAAGGCTGTCGGCTCGAACGGGTAGGGAAGCTCAATACGTGGTCTTCGACCTCTACGTGCCCCGTCGATCCTGGCTCCACAGCCTGGACCCGCGTACAAAGCTGACTTTCGTTGTGGTGGCCAGCCTCCTGATTCTCAGCTTCCAGAATCTGGTGTTTCTGCTGGCGTGCCTGATTGCGTGGCATGGGATCATCCTGTCGGCCCATGTCCCGCCGGGTCGTCTGCGTTGGGTATGGCAGCGCATGTTACCCCTGACCTTGCTGATCTTTGTGCTGTGGCCCCTGTTTGACCCTCAAGGCCAGCACGTGCTGCTGCAAATCTGGCGTTTTCGATTCACGGTTGAGAGCGTGCTGCGGGGCTTGACGACAGCCCTGCGGGTGGATGCACTGGCCTTCGCGTTCTTTGTCCTTCTCTTCTCCACAGATCAGGCGAGTTTGGTGCGGGGGCTGGTGAAACTGGGGCTGCCGTACACGTGGGGGCTGACACTGGCTATCGCACTGCGGTATATTCCCACATTCCAGGGGATTTACGTGAATGTCACGGAGGCTCAGCAGGCGCGGGGGTGGGTCGTCGGCCAGGGAAGCTTTGTCTCTCGCCTGCGGTCCTACCTTCCGGTGCTGGTGGCCGTGATCATTATCGCACTGAGAACCACAGACCACCTGGCTATGGCCCTGGCTGCCCGAGGGCTGGGGGCCGGCCCCCGGCGCACGACCTACCGGGATGTGCATTTCAGCCGGATAGACGGACTGTGCCTGGCCGGCCTGGTAGCGTTGACCGCGTTTCTGCTGGCGATTCGATGGGTATATGGCTGGGGAGCCAACCCTCTGTAGTGACAATCAGCCGGCAGCTTTTTCAGGCAAGTGCTGTTCGACCCACGCGGCCATTTCAGGTCGCAGTTCGGGGGGCGGCACGGGATGTTCGTAGTTGATGCGCCAGTCGTAGCCGGCGCGCGCATAGATGGCTGCGATGGCCGCAGTCATATCCAGCGCCGCGTCGGGGTCGGGCGGCAGCAGGGGAACCGGCAGCCCCGGCAGAGGCTCGTTGAGCGCCACCGGCCAGATTTCGGAGATGCGCCCTTCCTCCCCGGCCCGGTAGCGATTTACCAGCAGGATGTAGTCGGTATCTAGCGGGGGGTCGTTCACTTCCCGGCCCGGCCGTTTGCCGCCGCGCAGCAAGTCGATCTCGACCAGATGGACAGGCGATGAGAGGAGTTGCGAGCGTTTGCGGCGATACTCTTCAAGTCCCCCCGGTCGCTTGTTGTACGGGGAGAGGATTTCAATGGAAGTCACCAGATCATCGGTTTCGGTCAGGTGCACACGCACGGCACGCAGTCTCGTCTGACCCGTCACCACCGCTCGTTGGACCGGCGCCGGCAAGACAGCAACAGCCGCGCCGGCCGGCACTGGCTCCGGCTCCCGAGGCGCCTGTTCATAGACACCCACGTCCGGGTAGAACGCGCGGGGTATCGCGATACTCACCTCCTCGAATATCGTCCGCACCTCCACATCGGCGTAATACTTGGGGCCAATCTGGCTATTCAACATCGCTCTCAATTCCTCCGCCAGAGAGTGATGGAAACCCGGCCAAATGCTGTGGTCTTCGAGATACGGGTCCATGCCTGGAAATGGGGATGCCATAGACGCCTCCTGCCTTCAATCGGTCATCAGTTAGGCCGGCCAACGTTGTCAGGTGAATTATAGGTTGGGAAAAGCGGCGGGGCAAATGGCTGCATCGCCCCGGTGTTCGCAAGTACCTCCGCAAACCCCGATCGGCGGCCGGCCTCAGCGGGTGTAGCGAATTGAAAAGGTGTCGAACGCTCCGGTGTACTCGCCGTATTTCACATCCACGCGAGTGACCAGAGCTCGTGGCGGGCCTTCGCGTGCAAACTGGATCATCCTGCGCACGGCATCCTCGTCTCCCTCGAATACGGCCTCGACGCGCCCGTCGATGAGGTTGCGCACCCAACCGGTGACCCGGAGAGCCAACGCACGCCGGCGGGTCGTGTCGCGGAAGTAGACACCATGCACATGCCCTTCGATGTAGACGTGCGCGCGTGTCTTGCTCACACCTGCTCACCTCTTGCGTCAGGATTCGCCGGCGTCTACGATGTGGAAGCCAAAAGCATCCTCGATCAACCGTTTCTCCGACTCGGCGTCGAGGTCGGGCTCGCCGTGTATCTGGTAGGCGTAGCGGGCCACTTCATTGCCGGCCCGGTCAAACAGCAGCGCAACGTCGCCACGGTTGGCCCAAATCGGCTCAGAATCCCAGTACAAATCTGATGGAGGGTTCTGCTTCAGCGTTGCGTTGGCGCCGGTGTGAACTGTGACCGTTTCGCCCGGCTTCAGACTGAAGCCAGGTTGAAAGCGAAACACTTTCTCTTCTTTCAACGCACCCAGTAACCAACCACCTATCTCCAGAGGTCGATCACTGTTGTTGGCGATCCTGGCGTGCTCTGACCACCCCCAGTTCCATATCTCGGTGATTTCGACGCCAACGCGAGACCGCGAGCGTCCATGCATGGTTTCAGTGTGCTGTGTTGTAGTCATGATGTACTCCTCCGAAAATAGTTGGCTGGATGGCTGGATGGCTGGATGGCTGAGCACTCTGCAAGCCAACAAGCCATCTAGCCAT
>JBHHTZ010000427.1:0-4121 GCA_046753605.1 Anaerolineae bacterium | reverse complement strand
TGGGGCTATCCGGAGGGCGCCGGTTCCCCCGATCTGGTTCGGGCCCATATCAGGAACGTTCGACTCAAGATAGAACCAGACCCTGCGAACCCTACGTATATCCAGACGATTCGGCGTCACGGATACACGATCGTGGCCCCGGCCTCGCCCGACGAAGGATAAGATCAGACCGGTTTCAGTATCTAACGGTTATCCCCTCAAGGTCGCACATCTGCCCGCACAACTGAGAGGCCGGCGAACGCCCCTGGCTACACACGGTTGCGCCATTGCGAGCCCGTGAAATTCACGTGAATTTCATGTCCGGGTTCGATATTGAAGCGTCCGCTCATGTATACTTAACAGGACTGTGATGACAACAGGCGCTGCTGGGCGACAGACTGTTTGCTTTCTCAATACGATTCAATCATGTATCATCAGGACTCGGTGGGCCGGTCTCTTCGACCCGCGTCCACAGTCGAACGCAGGGCGACTTCCGCTGATGGTCGCGTACCTGAAGCTATCGCGGTGTTGCCAGAGGAACTCGACCGAGCAGTGCGAATGGGCAAAGCCGTGAATGATCCATCACCCGGAGACGGGGACGCGCCTCTCGTCCAGATTCCCGCGTATCTGCCGGCCCTATTCGACAGGACGTTGGACCTGATCCTGGTCGTCGACCAGCAGGGCAACATCATGTATGCCAACAGCCGGCTGTGGGAGTTAACCGGTCTTGATCCCGACGAGGTGCTAGGCCGCGCGGTCTTTGAGTTGATTACAGGGGATGAGCGCGCGCGCGTGGAGCAGTACTGGCAAGCGCACCTGTTAGAGGAAGCGCAGGCGTTGGAAACAGAGCTTCAGCGTGTGTCCGGTGGCTGCACCTACTGTCTTCTCGTAGCTTCTCCAATCCTCGGAACAGAATCATCCCTCTTCATTGTTCATGATCTCACAGAGGCGAAGGATATGCAGGCGCAATTGGTCCAGGCCGAGAAGTCGGCGGCTCTTGGCCGGCTGGTAGCCGGCGCCGCCCACGAGCTGAATAACCCGCTCACTGCCGTTTTGGGTTTCGCCCAGGTTCTTCGGGAAGAAACAGAGGACGAGAAGGTACAGGAGGACCTGGACCGGATCATTCGCGGCGCGCTGCGTGCACGCGACGTTATCCAGGACCTGCTGGCCTTCGCTCGCCAGGATAGGCCCGTCCGCTCCGACGTTGACCTCAATGAAACCCTAACGGACGCATTGGACCACGTCTCGGACCGCGCCAGGCGTAGCAACACATCGCTGCAGATTGAACTTGAACCGACGTTGCCGGCAGTTTGGGCAAACGCCCACCAACTGAGGCTGGTTTGGGACAATATGCTGACCAACGCCTGTCAGGCCATGGCGCCAAACAGGGGCGGCACACTGCACGTGAGCTCCGAACGCATCGGCGATGTGGTACGCGTCACAATCAGTGACACCGGGCCGGGTATTCCCAGGGATCACATCGCGCACATTTTTGACCCGTTCTTCACCACGAAGGGCGTGGGTGAGGGTGTGGGCCTGGGCCTCAGTCTGTGTCAGGGCATCATTGAATCTAACGGTGGGCAGATTTGGGTGGAGAGCACCGAAGGGGAGGGAGCAACGTTCGTTGTCGATCTGCCGATCTCTGCCAAGACTGGAACAGTGATCAGTGATCAGTAAACAGTGATCAGTGATCAGTGATCAGATTATGACCACCAATCACTAACCACTGACCACTAACCACTGACCACTGTTTACTGATCACTGGCCCAGTCTGACGCTCTCAAACGTCTCCGGGCCGGCTGGGTTGGGTGAGAAGCCGTCAACAAGGGATGACAGCAGTACCGGCTCTCGTGGGTGCGCCAGAAACAGTCGTGGTATGTCCTCATGGATCAGGCCGGCTGCCGACCTGTAGATTTCCTCACGCGTCTCCGGGTCCGCAATGACCTGCCCTCGCAGCAACAGGTCGCGCAGCTCCTGGCTGTCGTAGTTTCCCTCGCGTGGCGTTGCGGCGCCAAAATGGTAGAAGAAGAAATTGTCCGGGTCCCCGCTGTAGCCGGTCCAGCCGAGAAGCCACATCGAGAAAGCGCCGAAGCTCCGATCAGCCAGATAGGCCGACCAGTGCTCGGTGTTCAGTGAGACCGACACACCCACGGCCTCCAGATCGCCGGCGATTGCCTCGGCTGCGGCCCTGGGATTCGGCAGGTAGGGCCGAGGCCGGTCCGGATACCACAGATCGACCTCAAACGTGCTGGTCAGCCCGGCAGTTGCCAGGAGCTCGCGTGCACGCTCGGGATCGTAGGGGTAGTCCTGGATGGCGTCGTCGTAGCCCCAGATTGCCGGCGGCAGCATCTGCGTCGCGACCGCCCAGGTGGGGCCGAAAGCCTTCTGAACCAACGCCGGCTTGTTGATAGCGTGGGCAATGGCCTGCCGAACCTCGCGCTTGCCCAGAAACTCGCCGTCCAGGTTGAAGTTGAGAAACGCGGTGGTTGGCCTGGGACCCATGACGACCTGGATTCGTGGGTCCTGGCCGGCCCGCGCCAGATCCTCGGCTGCCGGCGAGACCAGGCCGTCGATTTCGCCCTGTTCCAGAGCCGCGAACCGCGCGCCGTCGTCCGGCGTGGTCACGAAGATGAGCCGGGTGAGGGCCGGCGGGCCATTCCAATAGTCCGGGTTGGCCGCCAGCGCCACCTCCCCGTCGCGCCAGTCGAGCAGCCGAAAAGGGCCGGTGCCGATCGGCCGCGCGCCGGCCGGCAGGCCGTACACATCAACCCCTTCAGCCATCACAGCTTCCGGCTTCAAGATGGCGAAAGCGCTCATCGCCAGATTGTGGAGCAGAGGCGCGAACGGCTTGTTCAACACCAAGCGGAACGTCTGCTCATCTGGCGCTCCCACCGATGCAACCAGAGATTGTGATGCGCCTTCCGCACCCTGTTCATCCTGAAAACCGCCGAACATCCCTTCCCAGAAGCGGAAATCACCGTGATGGGCCGGGTGGTTGGGGTCCATCCAGCGCTGGAAATTCCAGACGACCGCCTGGGCTGTCAGCGGGGCGCCGTCGTGGAACGTGACGCCCTCTCGCAGCGCAAAGTCCCACGTGAGCCCATCTTGCGAGACGGCCCATTCGGTAGCCAGGGCCGGCTCGATCCGCGTCGTGCCCGGAACGAAGCGCACCAGCGTGTCGTACAACTGAGCCGATACGAGGACCGACGCATCGTCCAGGGAGACCGCCGGGTCGAGTCTTACAGGGTCAGCCGGCAGCCCGAATCGCAAGACCTGGGGTTCAGGCGTTGGGGTAGGGGGCCTGGGCGTGAGGGTGGGCGAGGGTGTGGTGGTGGGCGGGGGCAGCGTTGGGGTTGCGGTGGCCTGGGCCGGCGTGGGTGTCGGCGTGGCGATGGCAACGCACGTCGTGCCCATGGTCGCCAGGGCCAGCAGCGTGATCGCTACTCGAACTGCGGATCGTTCCATGCGGACCGTCATTCCGCAATCCGAAATCTGAAATCCGAAATGGGATTAGCGCAGCCGTGGATCCAGGGCATCGCGCAGCCCGTCGCCAAAGAGGTTGAAGCCCAGGACCGTTACCATAATCGCCAGACCTGGGAGAAAAACAAGGTGCGGTGCTGTGAACACCTGGTTCCTTTCGGCGCCCAACATCGATCCCCACTCAGGAGTCGGAGGCTGCGCCCCCAGACCCAGGAACGACAACGCTGCTGCGTCAAGAATTGCTGAGGCGACCCCCAATGTTCCCTGGACAATCACTGGCGTCACGGAGTTCGGCAGGATACGGCGGAACAGGATTTGGGAAGGCGATGCACCAATAGAATAAGAGGCCAGAACGAAGTCCATACCCTTGACCGACAACACACTGGCCCGCATTACGCGAGCATACGTTGGTATAGCCACGATGCCTATCGCGAGCAACGCATTGACCAGACCTGGTCCGAGGACGCTAACAATCGCGATGGCCAGGAGCAATGCCGGAAACGCCAGCAGCACATCCATCACTCGCATGATGGCATCGTCCACACGTCCGCCGGCGTATCCTGCCACCGCCCCCAGCAAGGAACCGACCACGATGGCGACGCCAATGGCCGTGAAGCCGATGAAGAGCGACGCGGAGGTCTCGCCGCTGTTGAAGGCGATGA
>JBHHTZ010000426.1:0-4132 GCA_046753605.1 Anaerolineae bacterium | reverse complement strand
CGGCACGTCCCTGGTGACGACGCTGCCGGCGGCCACAATCGCTCCTTTACCTATCGTCACCCCCTTAGTGATGATAACGCCGTTGCCCACCCAGACACTCTCTACCAGAGTGGTGGGTCTGTCAATGCGTGGGGTGTTGCCCGCACCGTGATAGTCGGTGTCCATGATCATCACATCCCAGGCGATACCACAGTTGGGACCGATGATCACGCGCTTCTTGCAGTGGATCTCGGTGCGGTGGTTGATGTGGGTATAGTCGCCGATCTCCACGTGGCCGCCCGGCCCCACGCGGATGCGAACGCCGTCGAAGATTCTGACGTCGCCGATCAGGATAGTGCCTCCCCGGTCGAGGGCCCAGAGAGGTCCGACCTTCTCCCAGGGGGAACTGGCGGTGAAATCACCGCGCTCAAGTTCAGTGCGGATGGCGCGATAGTCTTGAAGCATGGAATTACCTCCTTCTGATGATCAGTATGCCGACCTCGCTGTTTCCAGTGAAATGCCGCTAGAGTCATCTCAGCATCCTGAGTAGCTGCGAACGCAGTGAAGCAGCGTATCGAAGGGTGCGGCCTACATACAGGCGCTGGCCACTGTCCCAACTCGCACCCTTCGATACGGTCTCCACTTCGTGTCGGCCTACTCAGGGTGCTAGCCTTGAATTCAGCCAAGCAGGGAGGTTTTTTCTTGACGTGCCCTTGTGAAGTCATTGTGGCAACAAGCGCAAGGTCACAATTTGGTATGGCCTGATGAAGTAACGCACCTGATGACCCTCTGTCTCCAATCGCTCGAGATTCTCCTCCAGCAAGTTGGCACGCCAGACCCTTGCGAGTGGGAAGCCGGCCGTTAGGGCGAACTCACCTCGCCGGCGCTGACTCTCGTACAACCGCACGATCAAGCCGTGGCCATCTTCGGCTTGTTTGGTGGTTTCGACGACGATGTTTGGTTGGTCGACACGGATGAAAGACGAGGCCGGCGTGTGGTATGATTCGTACTTCGTATTGCGTATTGCGTAGTGCGTATTGAGTCCTTTGTTGGTCCATATGATCAGCGGGTCGTTCAGAGCGTAGGCCTGGGACACGGTGAGCTCGCTCCAACCCCCCTCGTGGGGCAAAAGGCTGTACATGAAGTGATGCTCACCCCAATCGGCCTGCGGGTCGGGATCGGTCGGGCTGCGCAACAGCGTAAGGCGGATCACGTTGTCGTGGATGTCGTGCCCGTATTTGCAATCGTTTAGCAGGCTGACGCCGTAGCCGCCCTCGCTCAGATCGACCCATTTCTGAGCGCAGGTCTCGAAACGCGCCCAGTCCCAACTGGTGTTGTGATGCGTCGGGCGCTGGACGTTGCCCCACTGGACTTCATACGTTGCGTGCGGCGAGAGGACATCCACCGGGAAGGCCACTTTGAGCAGGATGTGCCGCTCTCGCCACTGAATGGTAGTGTCAAAGTCCAGTCGGGGACTGTTATGGGCCAGCGAGATAAGCTGAACGTACTCGCTGTTCAGGATGCGCCGGCGAACTTCTAGCGTGGCGCGCAGCGGCCCGCTCTCTATCACGCGCACCGAGTCTGCGGGTTCGGCCGGCCACATCTTGTCGTCGAAGAAAGCATCAATATCCCACGCATCGAAATCGAGCGGGCGGTCCTCGAAGGCCTGGAATTGGTTGGCAATCCCGCTGGCAGGCAGCACCTCACGCTTATTCAGCTTGTCGTAGATGCGAATGATGTCGCCGGCCCCATCGAACTCGACTCGCAGACGGTCATTCTCTAGCCGGGTCGGGGTTGCTGTCAGGTTGGATATTGGGTATTGGATATTGGATATTGGGGATTGGAGATTTGCGCCTGGGGCGGTATAGAGTAGCGGTGTGACGCTGAAAGGGGGCAACTCGCCGGGGTCCAAGAGTAACCCACCTTCTACAGGTTGAATGGGGACAGGTGAACCATCCGGGTGTTGCAGGGACGGGTTTTCCACAGCCGGATCGCGCCAGAAAGCCAAATCGGTGCGCTCAAACGAGGTGGGGTTGATCAACAAAATGTCACTGCTCAGGATGTCGGAAATCGTCGCCAGGGAACCATCTCGAACTCTCTCGCCGATCTGGCGCACCTCGGCATACTGCGCCTGCGATTCGACGTAAACCGGTCCGATACTGCTGCCAGGAATGATGTCGTGGAACTGATTCAGGCACACCAACTCCCACGCGCGTCTCAACTCGGCACGGGGATAACTGTAGTCCGAATCGACCACAGAGGCGAAGGCGGCCAGAAACTCCGCGTCGTGCAGCAGGAATTCGCTCTTGCGATTGGCGCGCTTGTTGCGGCTCTGGGTGGTGTATGTTCCGCGATGATTCTCAAGATACAGCTCGCCGTTCCAGGCCGGCAGGCGGTCCCCGACCGCAGTCTCCAGTTTTCGGAAGAATTCTCCCACCGTGCCACAGGCGATACGCGGCGTGGCAGGAAACTCTCCCATCTCGCGAATGTTCTCCACCATCTCGCGCGTCGGGCCACCTCCACCATCGCCGTGGCCGAACGCCATGAGGAGCGGCGGTATCACGCCGGGGCCGCCCCAGTCCTTCTGCTGAAAGCTGTTCCAGGTTTCGAGCACCTGCTCGGCAGAAGCCTCCGCATTGTAGGTGCTGACGTGAAAACTTTCCGGCGAAGGAGTCGTGCTGAAATGGGTCAAGACGCGGGTTCCGTCCAGACCCTGCCACCAGAAGGTGTCGTACGGCAGGCGGTTGTACTGATTCCAACCCAGTTTGATGGTGAAGAAGTAGTTCAGGCCGGCCTCTTTTATGAGCTGGGGAAGATTCCAGGCATAGCCGAACACATCGGGCAGCCACAGAACCGGGGCCTCAGCGCCGGCGCCGAAGTGATCTCGGAAGAAAGCCCGCCCAAGAAGAAACTGCCGCGCCAGAGACTCGCCACCGCTGATGTTGCAGTCGGCCTCCACCCACATGCCACCCAGCGGCTCCCAACGGCCTTCACGCACCCGCTGCTTGATGATCTCGAACAGCTCGGAATAGTCTTGCCGCACAAAGTCATACAACTGGGGTTGACTCTGGCTGAAGCGGAATTCGGGGAACTGTTCCATCAATCGTGTGACGTTGAAAAATGTTCTTCCAGCCTTGCGCCTGGTTTGCCCCAGCGTCCACAGCCAGGCTACGTCAATGTGAGCGTGCCCGACGGCGGTGATGTTCACATCCATGGGTGCGCCGGCCTGGTCAATCCCCTCCCTCAAAACTTCATGGGCAGTGGGCACGCTATTGTAGAACCGCTCGCCAAAGGGCTCCCGAGTATCCAGAACCTTGAACGCCTCATCCAGCGCAGAGTACAGGTGCGCCCGCGCCGGCTCATTTTCGCTCAGATGATCCGCAACGCCCAGTGCGACCCGAGCCAGAGCAACAAAGTCGCGTGTGGGCTGGTCGATTTGCACCAGGGCGCACTCGCGCATCAGCAGCCGGCCATGCCTGTCATTGCGCAGACTGCCGGCCCACCCGTGCAGCGCCAGTAGATGGGGGACACCGTCGAGAAACCGTGTCGGCAGCACGATCTCCTGATGATGTCGATCACAGGCCGCGTAGGGCGCGCCATCAATGTATGCCAGGGCTTCGGGGTGGCTGAAATCGCCGGCCTTCCCAATCGGGAGGTGCAGGGCAACAGGGGCGTCAGCGTTCCAATCGGACGAGAGCTGGAACTCGGTACGTAGGACGAAATCCGCGTCAGACTCGCACCAATAGGTCCCCCAGGGGATCGATTGCCAGTCAGCGTCGGCCACGTCCAGTGAGACCGGCGGGTCAGCCAGCGGGCTTTCCAGCTTCAGATACCGGAAGCGCGGCAGTGGTGCGCGCCGGCGGTAGACCAGCGGCTCGATCAGGCGCAGACGTTGGCTGGTTTTCGAGGAGGTGAAACGAATGTCGTGATACACGCTATGCAACCAGAGAAGACAGGCCTCGCGATGATAGGAGCGGGTTCAGCCGCCGGCCTGGCTCCGCTACCCCTTCACACCGCCGGCGGCAAGGCCCTCTTCCAGGAAGCGTTCCAGGGCCAGAAAGAGAATGACCACCGGCAGCGTCATGATGGTGGAAGCGGCCATGACGACATGGGGGCGCGGGCTGGGATCATTGAAAATCGTGTTGATCTGGAT
>JBHHTZ010000425.1:0-4134 GCA_046753605.1 Anaerolineae bacterium | reverse complement strand
ACCTACGTTCCGGCCTACTCAGGATGCTTGGCGCGTTACCCCCTGAACGCTTACGCCTGGGAAACTCTTGACAAGCAGGCCGGCTTATGGTACAATATGGCCAGCTTTGCACACGTGTGCAAAGCTGGCCATCCATCCGATCCGATTCAGCTTCCTCGCTTGGGGTCAAGGGCTGTGAGTGTTTCGATTAAGGACATCGCCAGAGCCGCCGGCGTTTCCCATTCCACTGTCTCGCGTGCGCTTCGGGATAGCCCTCTCGTGAATCCGGCCACCGCCGCAGAGATCCAGCGCCTTGCGAGAGAGATGGGCTACACACCGAGTGCTGTTGCTCAAGGCCTGGTTACCCAGCAGACGCGCACCATCGGTCTGGTCGTCACCTTCATCTCCGACCCCTTTGTGGATCGTATCGTCGAAGGCATTGAGGGTATGGCCGCCGCCCGAGGCTATAGCGTTTTCCTCAGCTCCTCTCACGCCGACCCCGAGCGAGAGTTGGACGTGGTGGAGACTTTCCACCGCCGGCGCGTCGACGGCGTGATCGTTCTCGCCTCGCGCGTGGGTCGTCTGTACGGCGAGCGCCTGGCGGAATTGGGTGTCCCCATCGTTCTCATCAATAGTCAGGCGGACAGCGACTATCTGTACACTGTTGCGGTGGATGACGAGCAGGGGGCATGCCTGGCGCTCCGGCATCTGCTAGACCTGGGCCATCGGCGGATCGGTTACATCGGCTCAGCGTTTCGACCGCCTTCCAGCTTGCGGCGACAGGCCGGCTACCGCGCCGAGTTGGAGCAGGCCGGCATTCCCTTCGATCCCGATCTGGTGGTTGTGCCGGATACGCAGGACGACCTGGAATGTGGCCGGCTGGGGCTGGAGCCGTTGTTGGAGGCCGGCGCGACGGCCGTGTTCTGCTACAACGACCGCGCAGCCATTGGCGTATTGCTGGCATCGCGAGAGCGCAGTATCGACGTGCCAGGCTCCCTCAGCGTGGTAGGCTTCGATGACATCGACCCCAGTTGGTACGTGATGCCGGCGCTTACCACCGTCCACCAACCTCGGCTTGAAATGGGACGCCGTGCTGTGCAGATGGTCATGGATTTGCTGGCGGAGGAATCGGTGTCCGATGAATTGCTGCCATGCCGGATGATTGTTCGCGATTCCACGTCATCTCCGCCGGACATGGATGCACAGAAAAACGTTCAGGGTTTGACGTGAAACGCAAAGCGTAAAACGTGAGAATCATACATGAACCGATCATCACGTTTCGCGTTTCACGTTTTACGTTCCACACCACCTGAGAGTTCATAGGGTGATGCTAATGCCATCGATCATTGAGTTGTTACGTGCTGCGGGCCTGCACCCTCCTCTGTCGTCGGAAGAGGCGGCCGGCCTGGCGACGCAGTTGAGCGGCGCCGCTGATCTGGTGGTCTATCCCCGCTCCATCACGGCCGTCCGACGTCGCCTCTATTTTCTGGGCCGGCGGGACACCGAGAAGTTGTTGGGCGTCGTGTCCTACTACGGCCTGTCAGGCTTCGAGGGGGTCCACGTTGTATTGGAACAGCTCCCGTACGCGCTGGAACTCTGTCCTGTTAACCACACCAACGCCGTAGCTCTGCGTGACGCACTGTCCTTCACCGCGCCTACGGTGCTCGGCCTGCGAAAGTCCGTGGGCCTGGGGGATCGGCTGGGGCTGGCCACGCCGGGCCACGTGCGGGCAGTGCGCCGGCACAGCCTGGCCCCCATCTTCGCCCAGCAGTCCATCCGCGAAATGGCGCGCACCGGGCGAACCCCGGAAGAGGTCCTGGATGATGCCACGTGGGGTGTGTTCCAGGCGGGCTGGCGCGACGGCTTTGGCGCAGATGCCGACCACCTTAAAACTGTCTACGACATCGACCGTTGTGTGGCGGCCGGCTTCACCTTCTTCACCGTCGATCCGGGTGATCACGTGGACGATGCAGCCGACACCGACTCGCCGGCCATTCTGGAGGCGAAAGTGGCGTCACTGCCCTGGCTGGTGCTCAATGGCTCGCCGGCTGACCTGCGTGACCTTTACCTGGGCCGGCAATTCCATGTGGGCGACTTCAGCCTGACTTTCGACGAAGAATCGCTGCTGCAGGCAGCGGCCAAGTATGGTCGGGCAATCGCGCACACGGCTGTGATGTACCGTCACTTGGCTGAGCGGATGGGCGCGCGGCCCTTCGAGTTCGAGATGTCGGTGGACGAAACCGAAACGCCCACCAGCGTGTTGGAACATTTCTTCGTGGCCAGCGAACTCCGCCGGCTGGGAGTCGAGTGGGTCAGCCTGGCCCCGCGCTTTGTGGGTCGGTTCGAGAAGGGGGTCGATTACATCGGCGACCTGGCAGAGTTCGAGACCAGCTTCGCCCAGCACGTGGCGGTGATGCGCCACCTGGGGCCGTACAAGCTGAGCCTGCATTCGGGGTCGGACAAGTTCAGCATCTACCCGATTTTCGCCAAATATGCCGGCGATCTTGTACACGTGAAGACCGCCGGCACGTCCTACCTGGAGGCCTTGCGCGCCATTGCCGGCATCGATCCGCCCCTGTTCCGCGACATCCTGGCCTTTGCCTTGGCACGCTATGACGAGGACCGCGCCACGTACCACGTCTCGGCCGATGCAAGCCGCGTCCCCCGGCCGGATCAACTGACCGATGATGAACTGGCTTCGGTATTGGACCAATTTGATGGCCGGCAGGTGCTCCACGTCACTTTCGGGTCGGTGTTGACGTCAACCGGCGAAGCCGGCGGCTACCGCTTCCGCGACCGTCTGCTTGAGGCGTTGGAATCTGACGAAGAAGCGTACTACGCCGCGTTAGAAGCACACTTTGAGCGGCACCTGGCGCCATTTGATGGGCAGATAGCTGGATAGCTGGATGGCTAGATGGCACTACGCGAGCCAACAAGCTATCCAGCCATCCATCCAGCTATCTACCCATCCAGCCATCTGTTCTTGATGTAGCTCAACACATACAAGGAGGTATTTTCGATGAAAGGTTTGGTTCTTGAAGCCGAGTGGGAACCGAAGCTGGACTACGCCGTGTCCGACTGGGAAAAAGAGACAGGCAAAGTGATTACCGGCAACAGCGTCTGGCGGCACCCGCAGCTCAAGATTGAGGAGAAGCCAGTGCCGGCGATCAAGCCGGACGAGGTGTTGCTGGAAGTGCAGGCCTGCGGAGTGTGTGGCTCGGACATGCACTTCTACGAAACGGATGACCAGGACTACATCCTCTATCCGGGCCTCACGAAGTTTCCGGCCATTCTGGGGCATGAGTTCTCCGCGAAGGTTGCGGAAGTGGGCAAGGACGTGACGAATCTGAAGGTTGGCGATCCGGTGACGGTGGAGGAGATGATTTGGTGCGGGCACTGCAACCCCTGCCGGAACGGTTTCCCCAACCACTGTGTGCACCTGGAGGAGATCGGCTTCACCATCGATGGAGCTTTTGCCAACTACATCGCCGTAGGGGCCAGGTACTGCTGGAAGATCGATGGCATCCTGGAGCGCTTCGGCGAGGAGAAGGGCTACGACGTGGCGGCGATGACGGAGCCGACCACGGTCTCGTACAACGGCATGTTCACCCGCGCTGGCGGCTTCAAGCCCGGCGCGTACGTCAGCGTGTTCGGCGCAGGGCCAATCGGCCTGGCAGCGACGGGCCTGGCCGAGGCAGCCGGCGCCGGCAAGATTGTGTCCTTTGAGGTCTCGCCCCAGCGGCGGGAACTGGCCAGCAAGATCGGTGCTGACCACGTTTTCGACCCGCGCGAGGTGTCAGCCCACGAGGTTCTCATGGACCTCAGCCACGGTGAGGGGTTCGACTTCCACGTGGAAGCTGCCGGCGCGCCCCACCTCACCATCCCTGAAATGGAGCAGGCGCTGGCCATCAACGGCAAGATCGTGCAGATCGGGCGCGCAGCGCAGAAGGTGCCCATGTATCTGGAGACCTTCCAGGTGCGACGCGGCCAGTTCTTCGGCGCCCAGGGGCACTCCGGCCACGCCAACTTCCCCAGCGTGATTCGCATGGTGGCCAGTGGCCGGCTGGACCTGAGCCCCGCGATCACTGCCCGCTACAAGCTGGATAACGCGGTGGATGCCATCGCCCGGCTCACAAAGCGGCAGGATGGCAAGAT
>JBHHTZ010000424.1:0-4150 GCA_046753605.1 Anaerolineae bacterium | reverse complement strand
TGCTGTCAGTTGATGTCCCATTAACACTCCCCGTGATCAGTGATCAGTAATCAGTGATCAGTGATCACACTCTGTTCACTGATCACTGTTCAATTGTAGCACGGGCAAGGCGGGCTGCCAACCGTGGATTTCTTGACAGAATCTCGGGGTCATAGTAACATTCTTTCTGCAATGGACCGCCAAGAGCAGTGGGACCGAATCACTCACAAGAAGGGGCAGCTTGACCAGCATCGCCCTCTCAGTGCCAGCGTCGCCCAAAAACTGGCGGAGTACTTCGATGTCGAGTGGACATATCACTCCAACGCTATTGAAGGCAGCACACTCACACGCCGTGAGACGCAACTGGTCCTGCAGCATGGTCTGACCGTGGGCGGCAAGCCGCTGGTCGAGCACCTTGAAGCGATTAACCACAAACATGCCATCGACTTTGTTGAGACACTTGCGGACACTGGCACGCCGATCACTGAACACACCATTCGGCAGATCCACACCTTGATTCTGCGGACCATTGATGACGAGGAAGCGGGGCGTTACCGTCGGGGACAGGTCCGCATCACCGGTTCGGAGTATGTACCGCCAGAGGCCGTCAGCGTGCCGGCGCTCATGCAAGAATTGGTGGCCTGGCTGGACAGCGACGATGCCTCAGCCCGACACCCGGTAGAAACAGCAGCGTTGTCCCATTTCCGACTGGTTCATATCCATCCATTCGTTGATGGAAATGGGCGAACGGCGCGTCTGCTGATGAACCTGTGGCTGATGCGGGCCAGCTATCCGCCGGCGGTGATCCGCAATGAGGACCGCGATGCGTATTACTCGGCACTGGATGCCGCTCATGCCGGAGAGACAGACAGCTTTGTCTCCCTGGTAGCCAGCGCTGTAGAACGATCGCTGGACATATACCTCGATGCAACATAGCACTTGCACTTCTCCCACCTTTTGAGTATAATATTAACGCCATTGGCACTCTCGTCAGTAGAGTGCTAATATTTTGTGTGTTCATCAACCCACAAGATGCGTGTTGCGGACAGAGTCTGTGCGCCCAGATATGCTGTAAGGGTCGCAGGCCGACCGACCGCGCTTTTCAAGATCGCATCGATTCTGCGTTAAGGAGGTTTCTTGTTCGATGGCAAAGACACTTCGCCCCTTAGGTGATCGCATCATTGTGAAGCCGCTCGAAAAGGAAGAGATGACTGCCGGCGGCATCATTCTGCCGGAGACGGCCAAGGAAAAGCCCCAAGAAGGCACAGTCATCGCAGTCGGGCCCGGCCAGGTGCGCGAGGATGGCAATCGCAACCCCATGGACGTTGCCGAAGGCGACCGCGTCATCTACGCCAAGTACGCCGGCACCGAGTTCAAGATCAACGATCAGAAACTCCTCATTCTGAGCGAGCGGGACGTCCTCGCCAAGGTTGAGGAATAGTTAACGATTCACAGAGGAGGAATCTAAGGCATGCCAAAGCAACTAGCGTTTTCTGAAGATGCACGACGAGATTTGAAGGCCGGCGTCGACGCGCTGGCCAATGCCGTCAAGGTCACTCTGGGTCCAAAGGGGCGCAACGTCGCTCTGGACAAGCAGTGGGGCGCCCCGACCATCACTCACGACGGTGTGACTGTGGCCAAGGAGATCGAGCTGGAAGAGCCGTACGAGAACATGGGCGCCCAGCTTCTGAAGGAGGCCGCCACCCGAACCAATGACGTGGCCGGCGACGGCACCACCACGGCTACCGTTTTGGCTCAGTCCATCGTCAACGAAGGCCTGCGGAACGTCACTGCCGGCGCCAACCCGATGCTCCTGAAGCGCGGCATCGAATGGGCCTCGCAGCAGGTGGTCGAGAACATCCGCGGACAGGCCAAGGAGATTCGAGACAAGGACGAGATCGCCGACGTGGCCGCGATCTCTGCCAACGAGCGCGCCATCGGCGATCTGATTGCCGAAGTGATGGACAAGGTCGGCAAGGACGGCGTCATCACCGTGGAGGAGAGCAAGGGCCTGGCTTTCGAGACCGAGTACGTCGAGGGTATGCAGTTCGACCGCGGCTACATCAGCCCCTATTTTGTCACGGACGCGGAGCGCATGGAAGCCACATTGGAAAGCCCGCATATCCTGATCACCGATCGCAAGATCAGCGCTGCCACCGACATCGTTCCCGTCATGGAGAAACTGGTGCAGGTGGGTACGCGTGATTTTGTGGTGATTGCCGAAGACATTGAGGGTGAGGCACTGGCCACCCTGGTACTCAACAAGCTGCGCGGCACGTTCAACGCCCTGGCAGTCAAGGCCCCCGGCTTTGGCGATCGCCGCAAGGCCATGCTGCAGGACATTGCCATCCTGACCGGCGCTACGGTCGTCTCCGAGGAAGTGGGCCGCAAGCTGGACACGGCCACCATCAGCGATCTGGGGCGCGCCGACAAGGTGCTATCCACCAAAGACGAGACAACCATCGTTGGTGGCGCGGGCGATGAAGCAGCCATCAAGGGACGCATCGACCAGATCCGGGCGCAGATCGAGACAACGACCAGCGACTACGACCGCGAGAAGCTTCAGGAGCGACTGGCCAAGCTGGCCGGCGGCGTCGCCATCATCGGTGTGGGAGCCGCCACCGAGGTCGAACTGAAGGAAAAGAAGCACCGGGTCGAGGACGCGCTGAGCGCGACCCGCGCCGCTGTCGAAGAAGGTATCGTGCCCGGCGGGGGTGTCGCCCTGCTGAATGCCGTTTCCACGCTGGCCGACGTGCCCTTCCCTCCCGACAGCGATGAGGCGACCGGGGTACGGATCGTGCGGCGCGCGTTGGAGGAGCCCATGCGCCAACTGGCCACCAACGCCGGCGCAGATGGCGCCGTTATCGTTCAGAACGTCCGACGCAACCAGGAAGCACAGGATAACACCCGCCTGGGCTACAACGTCCTGACCGGCGAGTACGAGGACATGGTAGAAGCCGGCATCATTGACCCCGCCATGGTCACGCGCAGCGCGGTGGAGAACGCATCCAGCATCGCCGCGATGATTCTCACCACGGAAGCGCTGATCACAGATATTCCACAAGAAGAGCCGGCCATGCCGGCCATGCCGCCGCAGTATTAACCAACAACTGCGCAAATCGCGAAGAACCGTGTGGCGGTGTTGAGAGTGTCAGTTTACTCTCAACACCGCCATCTCTCTTCCCAGACAGGCGCCCGACGACTGGGCACGATGGGGCATCAGTTCTAACCCTCACCAGGAATGTCTGTCCCCGGCCCGACAAGGAACACATCGGACCAGGCGTTGTAGTGGCTGTCGAACCGTTCGCGGGAAACCTCTTTGCCAGCCTGCTTGATGATTCGATACACGGTGACATCCGATCCCTCGTTCGCCCAGTCGATCTGTTTGATCGTACCGGGCGGCAGACTATCATCCACCTGGTAGACCGGATCCTTGGGCACGGTCACATTAGTAATCTCCGGTCCTTCCAGCTCAACTTCGCGGTCCGGGCGGGTGCCGTAGAAGAAGAAAGTCACCGTGCCGGCCTGCGCGTCCACCTCGGTTTCGACCAGCAAGTACGCCCCGGTGTCATTGCGGAACTTGATATCCACCGACGGAGAGTAGATCGTCGCATCCAGGCCGGGAATCGATCTTGTCTCGTACCAGCCCACGCGGTAGCCATGCGCCCACCGCTCGACGATGGGGAATCCGCCGAAAAACGCGGCGCGGAACGCCGTGGTTGACACCTGGCACACCCCACCGCCGATCCCGACGGCCGTGCGATTGCCCGTGATGATGTACGCCTCTTCATAGCCTTCCTCCTCGCTGACGTCTCCAAGGTAGCGATTGAAGGAAAATACTTCGCCGGGGGGTATCACGACGCCCTGGAACTTCGATGCGGACACCTGAATATTCTTGGCGCGGCCGGCCGGCGATCCCTTGAAGTAAGTCGTGGCCTGGCTGACCAACTCGTTGATCCCCATGTTCGCAACATCGCGGGCATCCACCGCCGGCTTCTCGACGATCACGACCAGGGGCACTGTGCGCTCCGTGCTCTCGCTCGCCTGAACGATGCGCTCTGTGGTTGCATCGACATCCAGCGTGCGCCCATCACGGCTCATCTTGATAACCCGGACCTGCTTTGTGGTAGGATCGAAGTCGAGACGTGCATCCTCTGGCAATTGATACACC
>JBHHTZ010000423.1:0-4154 GCA_046753605.1 Anaerolineae bacterium | reverse complement strand
CATCACGCTTGCGGCTCCACCGCCGGCCTCGCCGCCTCCGCCTCCTGGCCCGTTCGCACGATCCGCACCCGGTACTGCGTGAAGATTTCGCCGCCCAACACGAAGAACAGGATGGCTCCCTGAAGCACCAAGGCGACGGATGCCGGCAAGCCCATGCTGATCTGAATCTGATCGCCGCCGACGAGCAGGCCGGCCAGCAGCACCGCCACCAGCAACACCCCCCACGGGTTCAGCTTGGCCAGCCAGGCGACGATGATGGCGGTATAGCCGTAGCCGACAGTCAGCCCTTTCTGCAGCCGGTGGGAGATGCCGGCCACCTCGGACATGCCGGCGATGCCGGCCAGCCCGCCCGAAAGCAGCATCACCAGCAGGATGTTGCGCGCTATGCTCATGCCGGCATACCGCGCCGCGCGCGGGTTCTCGCCGATCACGCGAATCTCGTAGCCCCAGCGCGTCCGGTCCAGTACGATCCAGATCAGCAGCGCGGCCACCACGGCAAAGACGATGCCCAGGTGGACGCGGCCGGTCAGGCGTGGTAGCCGGGCTATCTCGGGAAACTGGGCCGAACCGGGGAAGCCGTAGCCCTGGGGGTCCTTCCACGGGCCGGTGTACAGGTAATTGACCATCAGGATGGCGATATAGTTCATCATGAGAGTGGTGATGATCTCGTTCACGTCCAGATATGCCTTCAGCGCGGCGGGAATCAACCCCCACACGGCGCCGGCGGCGAAACCGGCCACGAGCATGGCCGGCAGCACCACGGGGGCCGGCAGCTTGTCCGCCCAGAACAGGGCCACGCCGGCCGCCGCGATACCGCCCACGGCCAGTTGCCCCTCGGCGCCGATGTTCCAGAACAGCATCCGAAACGCAATAGCCACCGCAAGGCCGGTCAGCATCAGCGGAATCGCCTTGACCAGCGTCTCGGAGATGCTGTATTTGGCCCCAAAGGCGCCGATTGCCATCGCCTTGTAGGTCTCCCACGGGTCAGCGCCGGCGAGTTTCAGCAGGATGCCGCCAAACACCAGGGCCAGGATGATCGAGACGATGGGTACCAGCAGAGCGGCCGTTCTCGACCGCTCCAACCGCTTCTCAAGAACAACTTTCATTTGCCTGCGCTCAACTTACACAACTGGAATCTGTTTCAGCCCGCTGACGGCCCATTTTAGGACGTGAAACGTGAAACGTGATGTCGTTCTAGCATCCTCACGTTTCACGTTTCACGAAACGCTCCTTGAACGACCGCGTCCAGCCAACCCTGGAGCCAGAGCCGGGCGCCAGGCCGTACCAGGTTGGCCAGGATGAAGATGAAGTCCCGGTGGTGGCGGAAACGAGTCAGACTTGCCTGGTCATCGGGTGGGATTTCAGTCTCCATGGCGTGAGAAAGGAGGGCCGCGTTCTGCTCGGGCTCGCTCAGCCAGTCCAGTGCGACATTCTGGTAGGGCCAGGCGTCGATTTGCGCCAGCAACTCCTCGATATCAACTCCCTGCCGGTAGAGGCCGATGACCAGGGACGTCGCTTCGTTTCGAGTGATGCGACGATAGCCTGACCCCAGTCGATCTTCGGGCGCCGGCACGTCCACGTGCTCAGTGAGTTTGGCAGCCGCCTGGTGCAGCGCCGGGTCCAGCCAGGGCTGGCGCATGATCTCCATGAAGGTTTCCGGATCGACCTGGGGGACCTCCGCCGGCGGTGGTGCGTAGTCGGGAGCAGCCGTCGGAGCATCACGCTCCGCCTTCCCTGCCTCGAACTCGACGTCATCCTCGGCCCAGCGCGCGTCCCAGCCTTCGGGGTCGTAGTGGGCAATGAGCGGATAGCCGCCGTCGTCATAGTACCACTGGAAGCCATGATCGTGGCCTTCAACGTCGGCTGACTCCAGGTCTTCTTTCATCTGCTGACAGATAGGGCAGTCGTCGAAGAAAAAGTCATCAGCCCGATCCTTGGGCATGGGGTTGGGCCGGCCCATGTCCTCTGCCCAGATGATGTCCCTCGGTGCCAGGCCGTGAAGATCGTCGTTTGGAGCGAAGAACCAGCCGCGGACCAGCTCGTCCAGCCGGGCGGCCTCCACCTCGACAGAAGGTGTTGCCTCAGCTTCTGATAGAAGTTCGGCTGCACGATCCCGCAGCCAGAGAACCAGATCGCCATACAGGGCGGCCGTTTGGTGTGCAGACATATCGCTTTCCCCCTTTTGAATCTCCCCCTGATCGCCGAAGGTCTCTTTGATGGGCGAAGGTCTCTTTGATGGGCGAAGGTCTCCTGACCGAGCCCGATTCGCCTCGGTCAGGAGACCTTCGCCCATCATAGACGGTAATGTGCCATTGTCAAAGTAGTAACGAGCAAGATTCCAACCTCCAATCTCCAATCCCCAACCTCCAATCCCCAATCTCTAATCTCCAATCCCCAATCCCCGCTCCGCTCGTTCCTCTCCCGCCATCATCAGCCCCAGTTTCTCCACATCCGCCCCCTCTGCATCCACCACACCCATGATCTCGCCCTCGTAGATGGCCGCGATGCGGTCGCTGAGCACCAGGAGTTCGTCCAGGTCTTCGGAGATGAGCAGGATAGCAGCGCCCTGGTCGCGCTGTTCGAGCAATGTCTTATGAACCGTCTCGGTCGCGCCGATGTCCAGGCCATGGGTGGGGTGGACGGCCACCATCAGACCGCGGCCGGCGCTGATCTCCCGCGCCAGGATCGTCTTCTGCAGATTGCCGCCGGAGAGCAGCTTGACCTGCGTGGACGGGCTGGGCGTGGCGATGTCGAAGAGGGCGATAAGGCGCTCGGCGAAGTCGCGGATGGCCTGGCGAACCAGGAAGGGACCTCGGGCCAGTGGTGGGTTGCGATACCCTTTCAGGGCCAGGTTGTCGCTGACCGTCAGGTTGGGAACCAGACCGACTCCCAGTCGATCCTCCGGCACGTGGCTGACGCCGATGGCGATGACGCGGTCCGGCGATTGATTCGTCATGTCCTGCCCGCGTACCTCCACGCGGCCGGCTGTTGCCGGGCGCAACCCGGTGATGACCTCCGCCAGCTCCCGCTGCCCGTTGCCGGCCACGCCGGCGACGCCCAGAATCTCACCTTCGCGGACCTGGAAGGTGACACCCTTCAGAGCCGGCAGGCCTTTGTCGTTCATCGCTTCCAGCCCCTGAACGCTCAGCACCACGTCCCCAACCGGGCGGCTTTCCTTCTCGATCTGAAACAACACTTCCCGCCCGACCATCAGGCGCGCCAGCTCCTGGGGGCTGGTGTCGGCCGTGACTAGCGTGTCCACGTTCTGGCCGGCGCGCAGCACGGTCACGCGGTCGGAGAACTCCATCACCTCGTGAAGCTTGTGGGTGATGAAGATGACCGCCTTGCCCTCCTCGGCCATCCGGCTCAGGGTACGACCCAGGTCATCGGCTTCCTGGGGCGTCAGGACGGCCGTCGGCTCGTCCAGGATCAGGATGTCAGCGCCGCGATGGAGGAGCCGCAGGATTTCAACCCGCTGTTGCTCGCCCACCGATAGTTGCCAGATGTGGGCATCGGGATCCACCTGGAGGCCGTAGCGGGCCGATAGTTGGACGATTTCCTGCCGGATGTGGTCGATGGCCGGCAGGAACCCGACCCCGTCCAGGCCCAACATGATATTCTCGATGACCGTCATGGGCTCCACCAGCATGAAGTGCTGGTAGACCATGCCGATTCCCAGGTTGATGGCATCGCGCGGCGACCCGATGTCCGCCCGCCGGCCATGCACGTAGATTTCGCCGGCGTCTGGCCGGTACAGGCCGGACAGGATGTTCATCAGGGTGCTCTTGCCGGCGCCGTTTTCGCCCAACAGCGCGTGGATTTCGCCGGCTTGCACCTGGAGATCGACGTGGTCGCTGGCGACGACGCCAGGGAAGCGCTTGACGATGCCGCGCATGAAGACCGCCGGGACAGTTGTGGTCTTGTCAGTCATCCGTCAATCAAACTCGCTTCTGGTGCAAATCAGATGTGGTCGATTACAGGACGTGCTCCTGTGATCAAGGTCAGGGAATGACAATAAGCGCACTGGTTGCGAGATTCGGTTACCACGCGCCGACGCAGCGACCGGGGAATGTGCGCTTTGCTCATTCGGAGCTTTGCAACGCTTCTCGAGAGGGGATGCTGGGCCCGCGCCATTTCAAGAGCATATAGGCGTG
>JBHHTZ010000422.1:0-4157 GCA_046753605.1 Anaerolineae bacterium | reverse complement strand
TGTTGGGCACTTCACACATACGTCATTGCCTTCCCACGATTCTGGTCATGAGCGTAGAAATATCAATCATATCAGTCTTCCAATTAGCTCTGGAATCTATCAGAAGAAAATCTTGAGACGAAAAAACCTAACTAGTTAGTAGACGGACACTCGTCCGTCTAATCTCCGAAAGAGCATCTTAGACGGATGCTAATCCATCTAAACTTACAATTGTGGTCTTAGATGGACGCCTTTCCGTGTAAGATACCAGATATTGAGTTTTACGCGGAAATGTGTTCCGTGTAAAACATTTGCCAAACCCGACGAAAATGAGTACAATCGTAGGGGATCACGTCTACCGATAGTATACATGAAAACGTCCCAGAAATCAATAGCTCACGGGGAGAAAAATGGAAAAACGTCCCAAGAAGTTGCTCGATCGGGTACGTGACGCTATTCGACTCAAGCATTACTCGATTCGCACCGAAGAGGCCTACGTCAGTTGGATCAAGCGCTACATCTTCTTCCACAACAAACGGCATCCCAAAGACATGGGAGCCGCAGAGATCGAGGCCTTCCTCACCCACCTGGCCGTGAATCAAAACGTCGCCGCATCAACGCAAAACCAGGCCCTCAGTGCCTTGTTGTTCTTATATCGTGAGGTGCTCAGGCAAGATTTGGAAGGTCCCATCGACGCTTTTCGCGCCAAACGACCGAAGCACTTGCCCACGGTTCTGACCAGGGAGGAGACGCGCGGAGTCATCGGTTGCCTGTCAGGCACGCATCAGTTGATGGCCAAACTGCTGTACGGCAGTGGGTTGAGGCTCATGGAATGTGTGCGGTTGCGCGTGAAAGACGTGGACTTCGCCCAGCACCAGATCATTGTGCGGGACGGCAAGGGGATGAAGGACCGGGTGACGATGCTGCCCGACAGTCTCGTCGTTCCACTCACGGAGCATTTGCAGCGCGTGAAACGAATACACGAGCAGGACCTGGCGAAAGGGTACGGTTCGGTCTATCTGCCTTTCGCTCTGGAACGCAAGTATCCCAACGCCAACCGCGAATGGATCTGGCAGTACGTCTTCCCCGCCACCAAGCTGTCCAAAGACCCGCGCAGCGGCGCCGTACGCCGGCATCACCTCGACGAGAGCGGCCTGCAAAAGGCGGTGAAGAAAGCCGCTGGACTGGCCGGCCTCAACAAGCGCGTCACCTGCCACACCCTTCGGGCTGAGCCTCAGGACGAAGCCTTCCGCCACTCCTTCGCCACCCATCTGCTCGAAGGCGGCTATGACATCCGCACGGTGCAGGAGCTGCTCGGACACAAGGATGTGAAAACTACGATGATTTATACCCACGTACTGAATCGAGGTAGGCTGGCGGTGCGGAGTCCGCTGGATCGATGATAACCCATGGGTCTCACATAAGGCGCCATCACAGGCGATGATTCGATAGGCTAACCAGGCATCCGCCGCGCAACAGCCTCGGCGCACAGAGGTTCGAGCACCACGATCATGCTCGCCAGTTCCTCAGCCACAACCCGACACAGCGACTCATCCAGGCGATCACAAGGGACAAACTGGTGGACGCGCCCCCAACTCTGTGTCCACTGCTCCAACTCGACGGCCGGCCCGAGTTGGGCCTGGACAGCGATGAACCGCTCGGCCAGATGTTGCAGAACCCTGTCGTTCAGGGATTTATTGGCCTCCAGGTGTAGCCCCACCTCGATGCGATTACGCCGGCCCTGCACCCACACCTCGTAGTGAATCTTTGGCTGGCTGTACCAAATCTGAATGAGACTGCCGCGCCGCCGGCTCCTGAAATCTCGGTATTCAGCCGGCAGCGCCCGGCGAGTGTGCTCGGCAACGCCCTGGAGGAATTCGTTCACACGCATGTCTGGGGGATGATTATAGAGGACCCGCCACCGGCGAGGCAAGTCGAGATGAGCATTTTCGCCCCCACAGTGCCCGTAACTATGTGCCGGCCCCGTCGTTACCACTAAGTGAATTCTTACAGATTGTAGGACTTTAGGCGTGGCGAGAAGTGTGTGACCAGGAAGACGAGGACAGGGATGATGGATACGGATGTTGAACGATTCGAGTCGAGCGAGGACGATGACAACACCATTGTCCTGCGGATAAGCTGGGTCCACGCTGTAGTGGGGCTGGTGGTGTTCGCGGGCATTTGTGGGGCGCTGGCCGCCGGCCTGTGGATGGGCCGCAACATCAGTGGTCCTCCGGCGTCGCCGGCCACCGCTGGCCGCCAGGCGCCGCCGGCCGCCGTCGGACCGCAGCAGGTGCTTCCAGTGCAGCCGCAGCGGATCCCGCAAGTCCAATCACCACCGCGTGTCCAGGCCCAGCCGGCCCAACCCCGCTCGTCAGCCGGCGTCACCACGTCCATCGGGCGCACGCCCAGCGTGGGAGACCCGGCGCCGGACTTTACGTTGAAAAACCTCGAAGGAGAGACGATCAACCTTGACGATTTCAAAGGACAGCCGGTTCTAATCAACTTCTGGGCCACCTGGTGTGGCCCCTGCCGGATCGAGATGCCTGTGATGAACACGATGTATCAGAAGTACAAGGACGAGGGTTTCGTCGTCCTGGCAGTGGACGTGCAGGAGTCCATCACCACCGTTCAAAGCTTCGTGAACAGCATGGGCCTCACGTTCCCGATCCTGCTCGACTTGAAGGGTGAGGTCGCCGACGGGCCGTATCGAATTCGCGCGTTCCCCACCAGCTACTTCGTCGGACGCGACGGCAAGATTACGGCGGCGCATCGGGGGATGATGACAGAGCAGATCATGCAGCGGTACATGGATCAGGTTCTCGCGACGCAGGCGGCGGGTGGGGAGTAGAGATTGGGGATTGGGTATTGGGTATTGGGTATTGGGTATTGGGGATTGGGTATTGGGGATTGGGGATTGGGTATTGGAGATTGGATGACCAATCTGGGGCAAATCAGTAGGCTCGTGATTCTGGTTCTGGTGGGGTGGGTGCTCACGGCCGTCGTGGACTGGCCTGCCTGGACGCTGCCGCTGATCGTCCTCGATTCTCCTCTGACCTTGCGGCTTTCCAGCGCCTGGCTGGTGGCTTTCGTGCTGGTGATCCTGGTATCGGCCGGCACGGACGGGTTGCTGCGGCTTCGGCCTGGCGGGGCTGATGCGAGATACCGCCAGACGGCGCCGGCCTGGGTTCTCCCCAGCATCGCAGCCGGCATCCCCCCGCTGCTGCTGGTGAAGCTCCAACTGCTGTCTACGCCGTGGTTCCTGCTCCTGGCCGGCGCCGGCATCGGTTTGGCGCTGGTGCTCCTGGCCGAAGCCCACGCCGCTGATCCACCCAGCCGATTCTGCCCGGCGGCGCGTGCCGGCCTGACAGTCCTCGTCTACACTGCAGCACTGCTGACGTTCGCAACCATCTACAGCTTGCACGTGCGCACCGTGCTTTCCGGCACAGCCACGACACTCCTCGGTTTCGCGCTGGCGCTGGCGTTGTTGCGCTGGTCAGCCGGCCCTGGAACCAGGATATGGCCACACGCAGCGGTGACAGCCGTTCTCGTCGGTCTGGCGACCTGGGGGCTGAACCATAAGCCTGTCGATAGTCTGGCCGGCGGTGGCCTGCTCCTGCTGGTGTTCTACGTCGCCACCGGCGTCGCCCAGCAGTTGATCCAGAGAAACCTGAGCCGGCGCATCTTGATCGAGTTTGCAGTGGCTGTCGCGCTGGGCTTGCTGCTTCTCATCGGCTTTTCGGGACAGGGGGGTTGAGGTTGTAGACATGGGTTCAGACGTCGATTCTTTGCTGCGCGAGATCGAAGAACGGGACAAACGGGAACGGGCGCTGGGATTGCCGCCGCAGGAGCGGGGCCGCAGCATCACCCGCGAAGTTGGCCAGTTTCTGAATCTGATAGCGAAGGCCGCGAAAGCGCGCGAGTTCCTGGAAATTGGCGCCTCCATCGGCTACTCGACCATCTGGCTCGGGCTGGCGGCCCAGGCCAACGCCGGCCAAGTGCTGTCGCTGGAGTCGGAGGAAGCACGAGCCGCTCAGGCGCGACGGAATCTGGCCCAGGCCGGCCTCGACGAGGTCGTGACGGTGCACACAGGGCGCGCCGAAGCGTACCTGGCCGGCCTCTCACCCGACGACCGCCAGTTCGACTTCGCCTTCCTGGACGCCGAGAAGGAAGACTAC
>JBHHTZ010000421.1:0-4164 GCA_046753605.1 Anaerolineae bacterium | reverse complement strand
GGCGACTTGCCGTAGATGTCTTTCGGACCGGGCTGTGGCACAGCCATCGCCTCAGGCGTGGGTGAGGGTGGGACAGGCGTGGCTGTGGGCGGGACAGGTGTGGCCGTCGGCGGGACAGGTGTAGCCGTCGGCGGGACAGGTGTGGCCGGCGGTGGCACGGGGGTGGCCGGCGGGGCAGGTGTCGGTGAGGGGGGAGCTGGTGTCGCACTGCTACACGCCCCCAGGAATATGGCTATAACAAGGAACAACGGGATCGGAATGCGTTTCATTGGTTTTTTGCCTCCTTTAACTTGACTTGGGTGGCGCTTCCTCCACGCTTGCACGTGTTGTTACACAGCGTCGCTCCACCAGTCCATGATAGTACTGTAGAATCGCAACGTATGTAAGCCACACAACGTGAGGAGAGGTAATCAGGCACACTCGAGCCGCGAAGGCAGCCGACGCCGGCATCGGGCCACATCTGGCGAGGTCGAGTTGTCAGTGCCAGGCGAGCGGTGCTAGAATTGGGCGCATACAACTGAATGCGCCCGCTAGAATGGTGTAACTCATCGACCAGGAAAGGAGCATACAGCCGAGAAATGGCGAGACAAAACGTGCCTTCTGGCTCTCCCTTTGAGAGCGCGATAGGGTTCTCACGTGCCGTTCGGGTCGGCCACCATCTGGCTGTTTCGGGTACGGCGCCCATCGGCCCCGACGGCACGACGGTTGGGATCGGGGACGCGTACCGTCAGGCGAAACGGTGCATCGAGATCATCGCGCAAGCGCTGGAGGAGGCCGGCGCCGGCCTCACGGACGTGATCCGTACGCGCATCTTCCTCGCCAATGCTGAAGATTGGGAGGAAGTCGCCCGCGCCCACGCCGAAGCCTTTGGCGACGTGCGTCCGGCCTCCACATTTGTTGAAGCCAGCCGCTTCCTCAACCCGGAGTGGCTGGTTGAGATCGAGGCAGACGCGCTACTCCCAGCGGAATAGCCGCGCCGAGAGTGGCGCGCCGATGACCAGCATGCCCACCAGCACGCCGGCCTCCACCCAATGTTGACCCCAACTGTCGCCGGCCCACAGCCCGCGCATCAGCGTCACCACGTGCGTCAGAGGCAGCAACCTGGACCAGTGCTGCACATTTTCCGGTATCATTTCCAGCGGAATCGCCGCCCCCGACAGAAAGAGCATCGGGTAGAACAACGCCATGCCGGCCACCTGGGCCACCCGGGCCGTCGGGGACAGGCTGGCGATCAGATAGCCCAGCGCGAAGAAGGCCAGCGCGCTCAATGTGAACCCTGCCAGCACGCTCAGCGGATTCCCGTCGAAGCGCAGGTTCCAGATCAGCTTACCTTCGACGATGAGAATGAAAAAACCCAGCAGCGTCAGCAGGAAGCTGACCAGCACATCGGCGCCCAGGTAGACCAATGGGGGCAGCGGGGTGGCCTGGAAGCGTCGCAATACGCCGTACTCCCGCTGCGCGGCCGTGTTGATGCCGATGCCCAGCAGCCCTACGCTGGCGATAATCATACCTACATAAGCCGGTACTGAGATGTCCACCATTCCATAGCCACCGAATTCTGGTACCGGGTCATTTCCAAAAATGGTGGCGAAGAGCAGCAAGACCATCGGCCCGAATATCAGGGTAAAGAACGCCGCCATTGGTTCTCGCAGGTACAGCTTGATGTCCACCAGGGTCAGTTGTTTCAATCCACGCATGATCTACCTCCATCCGTCGTATTCGTAGTAACGACTTCAGTCGTTTCGGAACGACTGAAGTCGTTACTACGATCACGAAACACGATCTGAAAGTTCATGGGTCTGCGAGTTGCCTTCCATCTGCCGGCCAGTAAGCGCCAGGAATACATCCTCCAGTGTCGGCTGCCGGGTGCGTAGGTCACGGAAGGGAATGTGGTGATCCTCCAGGGCCGTGACCACGCTACCCACGAAACGATCTCCCCGCCCGTAGACGATCCAGCGCTCGCCGACGGGCTCCAGCCGCGTGACTGCCGGCAGGTCTTGCAAGAAGGCCATGTCGGCCGGGGCCACGCCATCTGCGACGAAGAGAATCTGCTCTTCGGCTCCCAGGGACCGGATCAGATTCTCCGGCGTATCCAACTCCACGATGTGCCCCCCGTCGATGATGGCCACCCGGTCGCAGAGCCGCTCTGCTTCCTCCATGTAGTGTGTGGTCAGAAAGACCGTCTTCCCCTGATCGTGGATCTCTCGCACCAGGTCCCATATATCGCGGCGGGCGTGGGGATCCAGGCCGGTGGTCAGCTCGTCGAGGAAAACCAGTTCCGGGTCGTGAACCAGAGCCAGGGCGATGAAGAGCCGCTGCTTCTCGCCGCCCGAGAGCTTGGCAAATGGACGGTCGCGCTTCTCAGCCAGGCCCAGCCGTTCCAGCAATGCCATCCGGCCGGCCGGGGGCAACGGTCGCTGGTAGAACGTGGCAAATAGCTCCAGCGCTTCGCCTGCCTTCAGCCGGTTGGGCAGGGCCGACTCCTGCAGTTGCACGCCAATGCGCTCCATCAAAGCTCCGCGCTCCCGTTGAGGGTTCAGTCCCAGTGTGCGCACGCTGCCGGCGGAGGACTTGCGGAGTCCCTCTACGCACTCAATGGTCGTTGTCTTGCCGGCGCCGTTCGGGCCGACCATGCCGAAGATCTCCCCTTCATGCACCTCGAAGGAGATCCCGTCTACAGCTATCACGTCGCCATAGATCTTGCGCAGGTCTTGAACCTCCACAATTGTTTGCATGAGGTGCCTCCAGAGCTAGTGTTTACTTCGTCTTGCGTCTTGCGTCTCGCGTCTTGCGTAGACGCCGTGCGCCATTGCCACTTTTTCCCCTTTATCCTGTTTTGTCATCTTGCGCTCCTGCTCCAATGATGGCTTCCAATGCTTCCACGTGGCCGGCGAAGGCGTCACGACCCTTCGCTGTGGCCGCGATCCAGGTCTTGGGGCGCCGGTTCACGAAGGTCTTGTCCACGGCGACGTAGCCGGCGCTCTCCAGCTTCTGCAGATGTACACTCAGATTGCCCGGCGTCAGGTCCAGCAAGCCCTGCAGAAAGGTGAAATCCACCTGATCATCCTCCGGCAGGCTGACCAGCGACGCCATGATACGCAGCCGTGTCGGCTGATGGATCAGCGGGTCCAGTTGCGACATCATCTCATCTCCAGCGACGCGAGACGTACACCCCGCTGCCGATCAAAGTGCCGCCGCCCAGCAGAGCCATCCAGGCAGCGAAGTAGGCCGGGAGCAGAAAGTACCCCGCCAGCGCCAGGACTGTGACTCCGATGCCTACCCAGGCGATGATGCGCGACGACAACCAGAGACCCATCACCACGTAGCCAAACATGGCAACCGTGACGATGAACAACTCTCCTCGCATCCCGTCAGGGGGTTGCAGGAGCCACCCCCACAGGATACCGTAGACGATGAGGGCGAGCCAGAACACCCCAAGTCGCCAGCCAGGCCGCACCCGCATCTGGCTCCCCAGGCGAAAGCCAACCACCAGGGTGGCGATGACACCCAATGCATCCACGGCCAGCCAGAGCCACCCCTGGATTGGCCCTTCCAGGAACTGACTGCCCAGGAAGCCCACCAGCCACACTACCCCCCAGATGATCATGAAGTAGCCACCGCCGCCTATGGCGATAGAGCGGCGTGTGCGCTCCATCACCTGCCGGATAACGCGCAGATCATCCAGCGCATCGTGATGCTCCATTCTTCCATCCTTTCAGAGATATGACTCGCACCTACCATGTCGTAGACTACTTTGTATTACAGACTATTTTACAACATTTTCCCTGTTCTGTCAAGAGGGTACATCCGATCTGGGAAAAAATGCCAGATCATGGTACAATTTGGCTGTCTCACAGACAGTATCCTGGTTGCGTGTTGGTGACTGAAATCGGGCACGAATCATGAATCGCTGGCGGAGGTTTCTGCTGCGGGCCGTGTTGGCCCTTCTCATTGCTATGGCTCTGATGTTGTTCCCCCTGCCGCTGTGGACACCACAGTGGGTTGTCTGGGTCCAGGTTCCAGCCGCCGTCTTCCTGTTGGTCTGCTACCTCGGAAAGCTTCTCTACGATACCTTGTTCTACAGGCAGCTCCCATGGTAGAATACATCAAACCAGAGGGTAGGGGCGAGGCAAGCCGGAGAGCAGGCTCATCGGCAGATAACCT